>CACZOL010000147.1 GCA_902782705.1 uncultured Selenomonadaceae bacterium | reverse complement strand
TCAAACGTAAAATTCAAAACCTTCACCTCCCGGATTCTTTCGTAATCCGCAACCGGACGGCGTCGGGGTAGGCCTTTTCTATCTCTTCAATCCCCAGACGCATCGTCCTCAATATGGCTTCCGATAAATCATCAGGCGCTTCCCTGAGCTTCATATGAAGGTCCCCGCTCGGATCGATATGAAAATCTATTTCCCGGTGCAAATGCCTTCCTAAGCCCAAAAGAGCGGTCTGCGACAAAGCGGAAACGCCCGCGCAGACAATATCCCGGCCCTTCGGCGCAGTACCGCTGTGCCCTTGCACAGAAAAGGCGGATATCCTGCCGTCTCTTTCTTCGTAAATTTCGACCTCGATCATAGAGGCTTATGCCTCGATCTTCTCGATGGCGACTTTCGTGAACGGCTGACGATGGCCCTGACGGCGACGGTAATTGGACTTAGCCTTGTACTTGAAGACGAGGATCTTCTTTTCCTTGCCCTGCTCCAGTACTTTGCCAGTAACCTTCGCGCCGCTGACCAACGGTTTGCCGACTGTGACGCCGCTGTCTGCAACGACCGTAAGCACCTGATCAAACGTGACGGCGTCGTCTACGGCTGCTTCGAGCTTCTCAACGTAAATCGTATCGCCCTCGGCCACCTTGTACTGCTTGCCGCCTGTCTTGATAATCGCGTACATCTTTTCTTTACACCTCCCTGATGGTTTACTCGCCGACTACGGTACACCCTCGCTTGCTCAAATTTCCATAGGCGTCGTTGTCGGCGCTCGACGTAGCGCTCTGACTACGACTTCGCGCCTGCCGCCTTGCCTATGAAAATTTGCCCTGCGCGATAACATGTTTCTAAAAAACCTCGCCGCGCGGTTGGGGAAAATGCGCACACGCGCATTTGACCGTCGATATGATACCACAAGGAAGATAGGTTGTCAAACTATGCCTCGATTCTAACGCGGCTGCCCATTTCCCGGTCTTTTTTGACGATAATCTTTTTGTCGATCCGCTCCTTCAATGTCCCGACGTGGGAGATGACGCCGACGAGGCGGCGCCCCTCGGCAAGATCCGCCAACGCGCGCATGGCCTGCTCCAAGGATTCGTCGTCGAGGGAACCGAAGCCCTCATCCACGAACAGCGTATCGAGCTCGACGCCTCCCGCCGAAGACTGGATCTCGTCGGCGAGACCGAGCGCCAGCGAGAGCGACGCCTTGAAAGACTCGCCGCCGGACAAAGTCTCGACGCCGCGCACCGAGCCGTTGTAATGATCGACAACGTCGAGATCGAGACCGCTCTGGCTTTTGTTCGTCGCGGCTTCCATGCGGCGGCGCAGCTCGTACTGTCCGTCCGACATGACGAGAAGGCGCCTGTTCGCCCGGCTGACGATGCGGTCGAAGTACCTCATCTGCACATAAGTCTCGAGCATGACTTTTTCCTTGCCGCTCATCTGCCCCGTCACCGTCTCGGCAAGGGCATTGAGCCATGCAAATCGCACTTCGAGTTTTTCCAACGAATCCGACGTTTCCTGAATAGAGGAAAGCGTCGCGCGGTTTCTCTCCGCACGCGTATGGAGCTTTTTTTGACGCTCCAACAAGCCTTTCCTGTCACCCGCACGCTGCGTCATCTCGCTGCGGAGCGCGTCAAGATTTTCCTGCGGCGCGTCGGCGATACTTTCCTTCAGCGTCTTAATCTTTTCGTGCAAAGCCGCAAGCTCCTTTTCTTTGACTTGCGCCGCTTTCTCCCTGTTTTCCTTTTCCTTCTTCAGGGATTCGTATTCCGCGCGCAGCGATTGGATCTTCTTTTCCGCTTCCTTCTTTGAGTGGAACTGCAATTTCCCCGTCAATTCGTCCAGCGCTTTTTTTGCTTCTCCCTGCTTCGTCTCCGTCGCCGTACGCAGCGCGCTCGCGTCGCGAAGCCGTTTCTCGGCTTCCTCGCTTTTCTTTTCGTCCTGCGGAACCGCCTGTTCGAGGGCCGCCTTGCGCTTGGCGTCCTGCTCCTTCGTCTGTATCTCTTTCTCGACGGCGCGAAGCTCCCCGTCGAGCCTGGAGACTGCTTCGGGAATACGGACGCGCGCCTCCTTCGTATCGTAATTCCCCAGGCGCTCGGTAATCATTTTCAAAAGCGCTTCCTTGCGGGCGAAAAAGTCCTTCGTCCCCTGCTCGACGCCGCCCTGCAGTCTATCGAGCACCGCCTTCGCGTCGTCTCTTTCCTTTTGAAGCGACTGCACCTCCGCCTCCTTCGGCGCGTTCTCCGAAATCGCCGCAAGGCGCGGGTGCTCTAGGGAACCGCAAACGGGACACGGCGCTCCCTCTTCGAGATTTTGCGCCATATAGCCTGCCTGCTCCGAGAGGAAAGCGCCTTCCGCATGCGAATGCCGCAGCGCCTTTTGCTCCCAATCCTTTATCTTCGCCTCGTATTCTTTTTTCATGGCATTGATGTCGGTATACAACTTTTCATAGCGCTTCATTTCGTCAGCGAGAGCATCGATCTCTTTTTTCCGACGGATCTTTTCTGCCCGTTCATTCCGAAGCTTTTCCATCGTTTCCCCGACGTCCGCAAGGGCGGAAAGCTGTTCCCGCGCTTCCTGTATACGCTTTTGCGCGGCCTCTTTCTCCGCCGCCGCCTTTTGCTCGTCCCCGACGGCCTTTTGGGCCTGCGCCGCAAGACTCGAAACCTCGGCGCGCTTTGCTTCCGCCGCATCGTAGTCGGGAAGCTGCGCCTCGATCTTCGCCTGCTCCTGCGCCAGCTTGTCCGCATCCGTCATGCGCGCCGCCGCCTGCTCCGCCGCTTCCTTCAACGAGCCGAGCTCCGATCGCATCTGTGGCTCCGATTTTTCCGCTTCTTTCAGCTGTCCGCGCTGTTTCTCGATCTCGCCCGCTTTTCCTATCCTCGCGTTCAATGCGCCGATTTGCTCTTCGAGCCGATCCAATTTTTCTGTTTCTGCTTTCTCCGTCCCTTCGTCGTCCGCAACCAACGCGGCCAACAGCGCCGCCGCTTCCCCCGCCGGGAGCGCGCCCACCCTCGCTTTCTGCACTTCCTCTGCCCGCGAGCAGTCCTCAGCGCAGTCGATCGCCCCCATCTGGCGGTCGATCTCCTTCCGCGCGTTCCTGCACTCCTCGCCCAGCGCGTTCGCATCGGCGCGCACGGCCTCGGCCAGTCGCTCAAAAGCCTCCGTCCGGAAAATGCGGCGGAAAATCTCCTGCCGGTCTTTCGTCCCCGCCAGCAGCAGCCGCAAGAAATCGCCCTGCGCGATCATCGCGATCTGCATGAACTGACTCGCGTCGATGCCCAAAAGCTCCGTGATGCGCCTCGTCACTTCGCGCTCCTTCGTCAGCGCCGTCCCGTCGGGCAAGATGAGCGTCGCGTTCGCCTTTTCTCCCGTCATGCCCGTGCCGCGCTGCTTCGGACGCGTGTACTCGGGATTTCGTTTCACCGTGTATTCCTTGCCGTGATAGAGGAAATGAAGCTCCACATTCGTCGGCGTGGCCGCGTCCGCATATTTCGAGCGAAGCATGGAAGCCGTGCGGATACCGCCGCTGGTCTCTCCGTACAACGCGAACACGATGGCGTCGAAAATCGTCGTCTTGCCGGCTCCCGTGTCCCCCGTAATCAAGTAAAGCCCGCGGTCGCCGAGGCGCGAAAAGTCGATCTGCTCTTTTCCCGCGTAGGGGCCGAAACCCGTCATCGTCAATGTCAGCGGCCGCATGCCTCTTCCCCCCATATCCGCGCAATCAGCGTTTTCATATACTCGGCCTGCGCCTCGTTCATCGGCTGATTGTTCTGTCGGCTGTAAAAGTCCTCTACGAGCGCAAAGGGATCCTTCGCTTCCGTCGCCGGCAGATCGCCAAAAATCGCGCCGCTTTGCGTGCGCGCGTTGTCGTAGTCGAGCCGCAGGACGTTCGGATAGACGGTTTTCAGCTTTCGCATTGCGTCAGGAACATCGATTTCGTCGGTCAGGATCACGCGCAAATAGTCGTCCGTCTCCGTTCCTTCGTAATTCTCCCTTTTCATCAATTCGTCGTATGTTCCCTTGATTTCCCTCAAATCGCGTTTCGGCTTCAACGGGATCGTGCAAACGGAAACCGCACCCTCCGCGTCCAGTTCCGCAATCGTAATGGATTTCTCGTCCCCCGCCTCGGAAAAGGAATATTTGAGCGGCGTGCCAGAATAACGCACGCGAGGCGATCCAATATTCTGCGGCCGGTGGATATGTCCAAGCGCGACATAAGAAAACGGCGCGAAAACCGAAACGTCAACATTGTCCAAACCGCCGACGGATACTTCTTCCGAGTCCGAGCGCACCGCGCCCGTCACGAACTGATGGGCAACCAACACACTGCGCCGCCTTGGATTGACTGCCATCCGCTCTACAGCGACGCGCAGCGCGTCCGTAAAGCTCTCGATTTTCTCGTCCGGAAACGCCAGCGAAACATGAATCGGCTTGATGAACGGCAGCAGGTAAACATCGACGCGGCCGTCCTTGTCCTCCAAGGGTACCGGATAGACCTCGCCGCGATATTCGGGCGCGGAAAGATAGACGCCGCCTTTTGCCATGATGCGCCCGCCATAGGCCACCCGCGCCGCCGAATCATGATTGCCGCTGATGACGAAAACCGTCTGCCCGTCCGCCGAAAGCCCCGAAAGGAAATCGTCAAACAGACGCACCGCCTCTGCCGACGGCGCGCTCTTGTCATAAATATCTCCGGCGATCAAGACCGCATCCGGTTTCTCATCCTGCAGGATTTTACAAATTTCATTTAAAATATACGCCTGATCCTCCAAAAGAGAAACCTCATGCAATCGTTTCCCCAAATGCAGGTCAGAAATATGCGCGAATCTCATCGGCGCTCCTCCGCAATCGGCTCCAGCCCCGCCACGGCATACGCCGACATGCCGTCGCCGCTGCCGGTGAAGCCAAGGCGTTCTTCCGTCGTCGCCTTGACGTTCACACAGTCGCGCGCGACGCCCAAAACGCGGGCGATATTATCCGCCATTTGCCCGATATGCGGCGCAAGTTTCGGCGCCTGCGCCACAATCGTCGCGTCCACGTTGCCGACGCCATAACCTTTTTCTCGTATGAGACGAACAACTTCCGCGAGCAGTTTCATGCTGTCCGCGCCCGCAAATTTTTCGTCCGTGTCGGGAAAATGCCGCCCGATGTCCCCAAGCGCTGCCGCGCCGAGCAACGCGTCCGCGACCGCGTGCAGCAGCACGTCTGCGTCCGAATGCCCGAGAAGTCCTTTTTCCCAAGGAATCTCCACGCCGCCGAGAATCAGCCTGCGCCCTTCTACGAGTCGATGCACGTCATATCCCATGCCGAACCGCGTCATTTTTTCTCCCCCTTGTTCCGGTACGCCCGAATCTTTTCGCTGACCGTCGCGGCCAGTTTGTCGGCGAACGCGTCCAGCCCGTCGAGCGCCGCGTCTATATCTTCACCTGCGCTCTCCATTCTTGCTTTGACGTTTCTCACGATATCACGCTGCATGAAAGTCTCGACCACCCAAAGGTCTTCCGGCGTCGTGACTTTGATATTCCGATAGCTGCCCTCGACTACGCGCACAGGAAGTCCCAACCGCTCCACGAGTCCTGCATCGTCCGTCCCGAGAAAGCTTTCCGCTTCCGCGCGCCGATATGCCTCTTCCAAGATGTCGCGCCGAAATCCCTGCGGCGTCTGCACTTCCCAGAGCTTCGCGCGCTCCGGCGTCGACTCGACGACGCCGTCCCCGCGCACGATTTTGATCGTGTTTTTCGCACGCACCGCCGCAATGGCCGCGCCGCTGCGCCACGCCTCCGCGACCACCGCTTCGATCGTTTTCACCGAAACGAGCGGACGCGCCGCGTCATGGACGAGCACTATCTCCGTGTCGGGGGGCAGCGCCGCGATACCGTTTCGCACGCTGTACTGACGCTCCGAACCGCCCGCGACCACGCGAAACGGCTTCAGCCCACCGGTTTTCGCCAGTGTCGTCGTCACCTTTTCCACATCTTCCTCTCCGACCACGACGATGAAATCGTCCACCGACGCACACTCGGAAAAACGCAGCAGTGTCTGAACGAGGATCGGCCTGCCCAAAAGTTCCAAAAGGACTTTATTCTTCCCCGCGTTCATGCGGCGTCCTTCTCCCGCCGCCGGAAAAATCACCGTAACCATAGAAACGCTCCTTTTCATCGTTTCCTATACAAAAGGAGTGAAGCAAAGCGTCGCCTTGTCTTCACTCCTCGTATTTCTTACCCTTTCGCGTACCGTCGAGGCTTCGCGAAAATCATACGTCCCGCCGCCGTTTGCAGCGCCGACGTCACTTCTACGTCGATTGCCTGGTTCAGATGACGGTGGCCGCCCTCGATGACGATCATCGTACCGTCGTCGAGATACGCGACACCCTGTCCCTGCTCCTTGCCGTCTTTAACGACCGTCACGCGCATGGACTCGCCGGGTACGACTACCGGCTTCACCGCGTTTGCCAGCTCGTTGACGTTCAGCACCGGAACACCGCGAAGCTCCGACACCTTGTTCAGGTTGTAATCGTTCGTGACAATCTTGCCGCCGACGAGCTGTCCGAGCCGAACCAGTTTGGAATCGACCTCCGCAACGTCATCGAAATCCCGGCTGTCGATCTCCACCGGCAGTTTCTCCTCCGAGCGAATCTTTTGCAGGATGTCCAGTCCGCGCCGCCCGCGTACGCGTTTCAAAGCGTCCGCCGAATCCGCGATGCGCTGAAGCTCCTCCAGCACGAAGACGGGAATCAACAGCGTCCCTTCCAGGAATCCGCTGTCAATCACGTCTGCGATGCGTCCGTCAATGATCGCGCTCGTATCGAGGAGCTTGTACCGCCTGTCCTCGCCCGCAGGTTTCGCAGTCGTCGCCGGCAAGGGCTCCAACGGAACGGGAACCGACTCCGGCCTCGCCTCGCGCGCTTTCATGATATCCCGAAAAAATCGCGGAATGAAGTCGAACGTCGCCGCAATCTCCTCGCGCTTCGTCATCGTGATGCGAATTCCCAGATAACCGAATACCAGCGCAAACACCACCGGAATATAATTCCCCACGATGGGAATGCGCGAAAACGCAGCGCCTAATAATGTAGCAAGAATGAGTCCGAGAGAAAGCCCTACCGCACCGGCGATTACGTCGTGAATCGGCATTTTGTTGAGCTGCGTTTCCACCCATGCGGAAAATCGTTTCAGCGCCGAAATAAAATACGACGCCGTCAAGGAACCGACCAGCGCGCCGATCGCCGCGCCCACAAGAATACAGAGAAGCCCCGCGAGCGTCATGCGGAAAAATCCCATGTCCGTTTTCAGGATCTCCGTTCCGATGAACCGTGTCAGCGAAGGACTGGCGAGCTGCATCAAAGCGGCTCCCGACACCGCTAAAAGAGCGGAAATGAAAAAGCGCAAAACTTTATCAAGCATAATTTTCACCTCCTTCCTTCATATAAATAATGGATAAAAAAGCGGATAAATTCATTATAACGCCATTGTCCAGATTTTGTCGATAGACAAAATCCTCTTTTTAGCGTTTCAACGAGGAAATTCTTTCCTCGTCATAACGATTTATCCGCGTTTGTCCAAAAACAACTCTGCTTTTGCTACTTATCGAATCCGTTTTTTTCCAAAATTTCGTCCATCCACGCGCCGATCTCCTCCGGCGTCTTCTTGCAAGCGTAAACGAGCTCGCTGACGAGGATCTGCTTCGCGAGGTCGAGCAGCCTGCGTTCGCCGCTGGAAATCTTGCGGACCCGGTCCTGTAAAATCAAATTGCGCGCCACGGCCGCAACGTCGCAAATATCTCCCGTCTTCATACGCGTGAGCGTTGCGTGAAAGCGCTTGTTCCAGCTTCCAACCGCGCGCTCCGGCGCATCGGCCAACACTTCCGCCACTTTCGCGACTTCCTTTTTGGAAATCACGTCGCGAAGTCCGATATTATCCACATTATCTATCGGAATCATCACTTTCATATTTCCAATCGGCATCTGAAGGACATAGTACGACTTCTTCTCGCCCATGACCTCGCATTGTTCGATTTCTGAGATTACACCCGCGCCGTGCATCGGATAAACGACCTGATCTCCCACCTGAAGCAAACGCTCACCTCCCCGCGTTCATATCGGTTCTTTGTTCAGCTGTCGTTGTTAATTGCCGCTCGACGCAGTTCTCAGACTACGACTTCAAGGCATTTTCCTAGACAGCCGAAAAAAATCTCTCGATATGAGATAATCTGACGTATTCAATCGCGAGATTATTATAGCACAAATACTTCCCCCGTGTAAAAATTTTTTATTTTATCACGCTTTATATACCGTGTCAAATCATCCGGCATGGCTACACAAAAAGAGCTTTTCACGAAACTTTCGCGAAAAGCTCTTTCTTTTTTCTATCTCAATCTTCCATTAATGCGTCTGTAACGGCGGCGAATTCGGCGAGGGACATCGTCTCGCCGCGCCTTTCTGTCGCCACGTCCGCCGCCGAGAGCGCGCCGTCGATCCGTTCCCGTGAAACGCCAAGCGTTTTCAGCGCATTGGCAATCGTCTTGCGCCGCTGCCCGAAAGCGGCTTTCACAACACGGAAAAACAGGGGCTCGTCTTTCACCGCCACCGCGGGCGTTTTCCGTACCACGCAGACAATGACCGCAGAATCGACCTCCGGCGCGGGCAGGAAACAGTTCGGCGGCACGTCGAGCACGATTTCCGGCTCCGTATGGTACTGCACCGCTACGGACAACGCGCCGTAGTCCTTGCCGCCGGGAGGCGCCGTCATGCGTTCGGCCACCTCTTTTTGCACCATCGTGACGATCCGCGTAATCGGCAATTTTTGTTCCAAAAGAGCGAGCAGGATCGGCGTCGTGATATAGTAGGGAAGATTCGCGGCGACCTTGAAGGGCTCGCCGCCCATCAGCGCCCCTATGTCCGTTTTCAGGATGTCGCCCTGCACGACGGTGAGATGCTCGTATCCGCGAAGCGTCTCCGCAAGCACAGCGGGCAGCTTCTTGTCGAGTTCCACCGCCGTAACCTCCGCGCCCGCCTCCAAAAGTCCCTGCGTCAGCGTCCCGATACCCGGGCCGATTTCCAGCACATGATCGCCCGACGCAATCTCCGCCGCGTCAACGACGCCGCGCACAACGGCAGGCGAGATCAGGAAATTTTGTCCGAGCCGCCGCGACGCATGCAGACCGAAGGACCTCAATATATGTTTTGTCACACCCTTATCGGCAATCTGTGGCGTCAGCATTCGATTCCTCCAATTTATCCAATTCTGCCAGCGCGGCGGAAAATTCCTCCCGCGTCACGCCGTAATGGTTGAGCCGTTTCAAAAAAGTCTTGGCGTTCGCACAACCGACGCCGAGCATGGCTCCAATCTTTGCGCGGCGCTCTGACGCCATCTGTCCTCCCGAAAGCCCGGCCACGATCAAGTCGGACGCAGAAAAAAGGTCCGTCGGCTGCCAGTTCAGCGTCCGCACCTTTTCCAGCGCCGCACGGATCGCCTCCGGCGACGCCTGCTCGACGCCGATGTCGTCGTTGGCCGTCGCGTCTTCTTTCGGCACGAAAGCATGCTTCGCCTCCGGAAATTTCTTCGACAAAAAGCGCCGAATGTGCTCGCCCGCCGGATCGGGATCGGTCAAAATAATGATGCCGCGGCGTTTGTACGCGTCGCGAATACTGGAAATCGTCTTAGGCGCGAGACGGTATCCGTCCGTGATGATGCAATCCGCCTCCACCGCACGGTCGACGGCCCGTACGTCCATTTTCCCCTCGACGATGAGAACTTCTTTAATCATGACGCGCCTCCGCTGCGTTCACCACAGGCAATACCGCCGCATAAACATCCTCGGCGATTTCCTGCGGCTGCCTCGGGCTGCTCCCTTCACCGCAGACGACGCGCGCCCAGCCGAATATTTTCGCGACTTCCGCATAGGCGTCATGGACGCGGTGCAGATACGTCTTATCCTTTTCGTGGATGTCCGCCGCGCCCGTTTCCTTCGTCCGCATTGCCAGCAGACGGTCGCTGGCCTCGGGCGGCATATCGAGGAACACGACGAGATCGGGCCGCGGCAAACCGAGACGCGCGTATTCAAAATCCTCCAGCCACGTGAAATATTCCCGCCGCGCTTTTTCGTCGGCGAGCTTGACCGCCTGATGCGCGAGGTTCGAGGTCGTATAACGGTCGGAAAGGATCACGCCGCCCCTTTGATATGCTTCTCCCCATTTCGTATGAAACGACGCGTAGCGATCCACCGCAAAGAACGCTGACGCTGCGTAAGCGTCCACATCCGCTGCCTGCGCACCGAAGTCTCCCCGCAAATACATCTTTACCAACGCCGACGAATCCGACGCGTAGTCCGGGAACGACACCCGCGTCACGTCGCGCCCTTCCGAACGAAGGCGCTCGTAAAGGAGCCGAGTCTGCGTCTCCTTGCCCGAAGCGTCCCCCGCTTCCAATATGATCAATTTCCCCTTTGTTTTCATCATTTCACCACGTCAATCCATTCCAGCGAAGAATCGCGCGCCCCTGTCGCTTTCAGACCGATCCGCTTCATTTCCTTCAGATACGCAATCGCTTCCGCCGTGATTCTCTCACCCTGCACGATCGCGGGAATCCCCGGCGGATAGAACGTTATCTCTTCCGCCGCGACTCTCCCTGCGGCCAGCGCAAGCGGAACGCTCTCCCTTGGGGCGAAAAACGCTTCTCGCGGCGAAAGCGCCGCCGTCAGCTCCGGCGGCGTCGATACAGACCAACCCGCCGTACCGCGCTTTCCTTCATATTCCCGTGAAAGCGCCGAAAGCGCCTCAAAAAGCAGTTCCGTCTCGCGCTCCGTATCGGCCATCGACACAATAAAAAGCACGTTCCGCGCGTCTGAAAGCTCCGCCTGTATATTTTTTCCCCGAAGGAACCGCATGGCTTCCTCGCCGGACAATCCGAGTCCCGACACATTGACCGTCAGCTTCGTGACGTCGAGTGCCGACGCGCCCGGGCGCCCCATATATTCTTTCCCGAAACACCAAAGCCCCGGCAATTCATTGGTTCTCGCGCGCAGCGCTTCCGAAAGGCGCACCGCCCGCGCAACGCGTTCCGTCCCTTCCTCCTCCATCTGCAAACGCGCAATATCGAGGGAGGCCATCAACAGATAATTCGGGCTTGTCGTCGCAAGAAGCGAAGCCGCGCGGCGGACGCGCTCCGCAGGCACGCGCCCGCCTTTTCGAAACAACATGGAAGCCTGCGTCATCGCGCCTAAAAGTTTATGCGTACTCTGCGCGACAAGATCTGCGCCGCAGGAAAGCGCGTCCAGCGGCAACGCATCCGAAAATTTAAGGTGCGCGCCGTGAGCCTCGTCCACGAGCAACGGCACGCCATTTTCATGTGCCGCCCGCGCAATCTCCCGAAGTTCCGACGCCACGCCGTAATATGTCGGATAGACCGCCAAGACCGCCCGCGCAGCTGGGTGCTCTGCCAACGCCCGTCGCACAGTTTCCGCCGTAACGCCATGGGCAATACCCAGCTTCTCATCGGTCTCCGGTGTAATATAGACGGACCTCGCGCCGCCCAGCACCAAACCTCCGACGACAGAGCGATGCACGTTGCGCGGCACGATCACTTCGTCACCCGGCGCAAGCGCCGCCAAAAGCATCGCGTGAATCGCGCCCGTCGTGCCGTTTACCGTAAAAATCGCTTCGTCCGCACCCCAAAGGCACGCCGCCATCTCCTGCGCTTCTTTGAGGCAGGCCTCGGGACGGTGCAGGTCATCCAGCTCGTCCGCCAGCGAAACTTCTTCTCGCAAACCTTCTTCCGTTACTAAATCGCGAAGCAAGGAATGCGCACCCAGTCCCTGCTTATGACCGGGCGTATGAAAAGCGAGAGCGCCGCTTGCCGCGTACGCTTTCATCGCCGCCGCCAGTGGCGCCCTCCCTTGGTCGTTCATTTTTTCATCCTTCCTCACTGAAAGGCGCAGGGCTTTCCGCGGCTTCCAATTCCGCCGTGCGCGCCGCTTCCTCTCCCGCCGCGATGACTTCCGCGGTCAACGCATCTTTCTCCGGCGCGCCTTCATGCAGCACGCGTTTTCTCGGCAAACGTTTCCGCCGTGCCGCTTCTTGCGCCGTTTCTGCCGGCATATCTTCCGGATTCAGCGGGAATCGCACATGAACGCGCGTCCCCTGTCCGGGTTTCGACGTGATGGAAAACTGAGCGCCGACGATCATCGCCCGTTCGCGCATACCCAAAAGGCCGAAATGGCCTTCGGTCGTGTCGCCCCTCTCCATGACTGCCTCAGCGTCGAATCCGGCGCCGTCATCCTCGATCAATATCGAAACCGCCGCGTCCGTATAGAGCATACGAAGCGACGCACGCTTCACGTTCGCATGATGCGCGACATTGCTTAACGATTCCTGCACGATACGGAAAAGCGCCGCTTTCACATGTGCGTCGAGCTGGGCCTCCACGCCCTCCACCGTCATCGACGTCGTGACAAGCCCGCGCTCGTGAAGCTGATGGACAAGCTGCGCGACTGCCGCCACGAGCCCGAGATCGTCAAGCGCCATCGGCCGCAGATTGAAAATAATCTGCCGAACGTCGGACAAACATTCCTTCAGATGTCTGCGAAGCGTTTGCAGATTCATCTTCGCTTCGTCCCGATCTATGTCGACGAGGCGCTCGCAAATTGACGCTTCCAGTAACACGTTTGCAATATTTTGCGCCGGTCCGTCGTGAATCTCCCGCGAGACGCGCAGGCGTTCCTCCTCCTGCGCACGAATGATGGCCGCGCTGAGGAACTTGTTTTTCGACGCCGCCTCCATCTGGGATACCACGTCGCTCAGAGACGAACTCAAAAAATTCAACATGGAGCTGATTCGCATCGCCATGCGCTCCGCGCCGTGAAGCGTCTTCTGAAAATGCAGGAGCTGCGTCTCCAGACGGCTTCTGCTCCTGCGGAGCTGCTGCTCCCTTTCCTTCGCGACGCCTAAACGAACCTGCACATCCTTAACGGCCTCATACGCCGCGCGAATATTCTCCTCCGAATAATCCGCGCTGACATGGACGAGCTTTTGCTTTTCCGCTTGCTCTTCCGACGTCAGGGCGTCCACTTCTTCGATGACTTCCTGCGTCTGCCGCCGCACTTCCTCAAGCTGCGCGCGGCTCGTCTCCACTTCCTTACGCGCCGCCTCGTAGACGTCAAAAAGCTGCGCCTTGCTGCCCTCGATACCGGCAACCATCGAATGAAGTATGCCGTGGAGCTTCTGCTCTCCTAAATCCGTCCGCGACGGCCCGCCTGTTTTCTTTTTTCCCGCCGCCATAGCCACTCTCCTCGTTCAGAAACTGTCGAAAAATAACTTATTCATCTTGCTTGTCTAAAAATCCGTTCCAGACCCTTATGCTATCATTTCCCGCCGCGGCGCCACAGTCGCGGGCATATCCTCAAAATAAAACGCTTTCGCCCGCGCGAACCCGTTGAACGTCGTCGCGCTCGCCGAAGTGTAAGCGCCGCAGTCCGGCACTAAAACCAAATCGCCCGTCTTGAGCTCGGGCAACATAACCCCGCGCCCCACAAAATCAATCGAATCGCAGCTCGGTCCAAGAACCGTCGATGGTTTTGCCTCTCCGGACCGCACCGCCTCAAAAGAATATGTCCAGTGATCATAGATCGCACCGGAAAGCGTTCCATAGACGCCCTCGTCAATCGTGTACCAGGATTCCTCGCCGCGCTTTTTTACGCCGATGACCGACGTGACGAGATTTACCGCCGTTCCGCAAAGGAACCGGCCCGGCTCCGCCCAAATCTCCGTCTCGGGAAACAGGCGGTCAAGCTGACGTGAAATCCGCTGCATGATTTGCTCCGCGTCCGGCGTTTCCCGTCCCGCCAAGGGGATCGGAAAGCCGCCGCCGATGTCGAGCATCGAGAGCTTCATGCCTTCTGTCTCCGCCTCGTCAAAAATCCGACGACAGAAAAGCAGCGCTTCTTCGTACGCTTCCGTCGAAAGCGCCTGACTCCCCACATGAAAGCAGACGCCTTTCGGCGTGAGCCCCGCGTCCCGCGCACGCCGCAAAAGCGGCAGCGCTTCTTCCTGATTCACGCCGAACTTTGCGTTAAGATCGACAAGCGCCTTTTCATTGTGGATACGAACACGCACCAAAGCCTCTGCATGAGGTACGGCGCTTACCATTTTTTCAATCTCGTCCGCGTCGTCGAAAGTCATTCGCACGACGCCGAGTCGAGCCGCCGTGCGAAGACCGTCCGGCGTCTTCACCGGATTCGCATAAATCATTCGCACAGGTGGAACGCCCATTGCCGCCAGCGTTTCCATTTCGCCCGCCGAAGCCGTGTCGAATCCCGCGCCCAGCGAATCCAAAAGGGACAATATGCGCGACGCGGGATTTGCCTTCATCGCGTAATATACATTCACACGCGGCAGATGGCGGCGGAAAAAACGATAATTCTCCTCCACCTGCGCCAAAGAAATCACCAAGAAAGGCGTTTGATGGCGCGCGGCCAGCGATTGTATTTCTTCATTTGTGAGACGAAAGCTCCTCATAACACTCTCCCGTTCTCTTCGGCGAGGCCGTTTCTCATTCCGTATTGTTTTATTGTAATACGCGCGCCCCCTGAGCGCAATATATTTTTTTCGCGGGTTACCGCTCCCAATGGTCAATGACATAGCGCCCGCCCGTCTTTTTCACTACGCCCACCGCGCGGGCGCGTGCCTCACCGCTCCGGCTCACGCTCAAAAGCAGTATCTTTCCGTCTTTTTTTCGCGCGTAAACGTCAAACGCCGCGTCGCCGGAAGCGCCCGTAAGCAAACGCGTATGCTGAGAAGCCGCGCCTTCCGCGCGCGTCGCCGTTCCCGTATCTGCATTCATACGTGAAAGACCGAGACGCACGCCGTCCTCCGCCGCATTCCGGAGCGCGCTTCCCGATAAGAAACGGCCCGCCGTTTTTGTGTGGCTTACGCCCATGGCATAAATCGCAGCGGACAAAAGCAATAATATGCCCAGCGCGGAAATTCCCAAAACTGAGACCATACCGCGCTCGTCGAGAATCACGCGTTCCGTCATATCCCTGTTTCCGCCCATGTCACCGCCGTCTCCAATTCATACGTTTGCCCCGTCAAAAGATTTTCGCCGACAAGCCGCAAAAAAACCGTTTTCGTATCAATTCGCTCCGCCTCGAAACGCCGCATCACAATTTCCCCCAATGTACTCTCCCCGGTGAGCGGCTGGCTGTCCCGCCGTATTCTTGGCCGAGCTTCCTGCGTTCTTTCATACGCCACCCATTGCGGCGATCCGCTGACCGCGCGGCAGAGAATCCGAAGCCGTCCGTTCTCGATTTTCGCGTCTTCCGCATAACGAAGATCCGTCGTCATGCGTTCCATCGCGTAGCTTACCTGCTCTTGAAGCGCCCAGTCGCTGAGCAAAAATAAATATGCGCGCAGTCCGAACGCAAAGGACGCAGCGAGCCCGGCAGAAAGCAGAACGACAAGCGGCATCGCCACGACCAGTTCCAAAAGCCCGGCGCCGCTTTCGCCGCCGCAGCGCCCGCTCCTAGTCATGATATGTCACCAGCTTTCGGTAAATCTCTTCACGGCTCCTATCGCCCGTTCGCCATCTCACGCGCACCTCTACCGACGCCAGCCCGCCCGCTTCCGCGTGCGGCAAAGCCATGGACGCAATCTCAAACTGCGCTCCGTTTTTCTCCACGGGCGACGACCCGGCACCGAGCCACGGCACTTCCGTATGGGCGCGAAGATACGATGCAGGCTGCGCCTCAATGCGCGCGATTTGCTCCTGCGCAAGATACGCCGCCGTAAGCTCCGCACCGGTCGCCGCTCGATTCCCGGCGAGCGCCCGATACGTCGCCGCCGACGCAGCGCAGCCGAGCACGAGAAAAGAAAGCACGAGAACCTCGACAAGGAAGAATCCGCGCGCATCTCCTTTAATCTTTCGGCGGAGAAAGCGACACGCGCACCCTGCCCACCCTGTCGATGATGACATACCGTTTCTCCTTCCCTTCCTGCAAAATGATCGTCATCGGCGTTGCGTTTCCTGTAAGCTGAAAGATCACATCACCCTGATACGCGAGATTTACGTCGCCGCCGCCCGAATAGCTGAGCGCGATTCCTTTCGGGAACCGGTACTGCATCAGCGTCTCCCGGCCCCTCTGCATTTCGTAGCCGTCCGCATGCAAAAGGACGATGGGATTCCCTTCTGCCGCAACGCCGATAAAATCCGAATGTACTGGCTGCCGCGTCATGACCAATTCCCGATAGTGCATCAGCTCCGCCGCCAGTCGTGCGGCCTCGGCGTCAAGGCGCATCGCCGCCCCCGCATTCCAAAGACGCGGCATGGCAACTGCGGCAAACAGGGAAACGAAAAAAAGCGCGGCCAATATTCCCACCATACCGAAGCCGCGCTTATCCATAACAAAACGCCTCATACAGTCCGAGCAGCCAATCCCCGCACAAAAACGCCGTCCAAATCCCGAACGCCAGAAACGGGCCGAAAGCCACCGCGTCGCCTCTCTGACGTCTTCCGGTAAGCAGAAGGAAGAGAGCGAAAAGTCCGCCGCTCCACGAAGCGAGCGCCAATGCGAGGAACGAGTTCTGCCACCCAAGCCAAAGACCGCCTGCCGCAGCGAGCTTCACGTCGCCGCCGCCCAACCCGCCCCGCGAAAGGACGCGAACGAGAAGAAGCGGCGCGCCTCCCGCCAAAAATCCGAGTACGAGCGTCTCTGTTCCGACGCTAGCATAACAACGGAAGAAAATCGCGCAAACCGCCATCGAAGCCGTCAGCCAATTATAAATCATACCGCAATGAAAATCGAAAACCGCAGCCGTCCAAAGAAAAGCGCCCAGCGCCATTCCCTCAGTAACGCGTCCGTCCGCCCGACAAAAAAAGACGCAGAAAAAAAGCAGCGGAACGCTTCCCGCTAAAAGCGTCCGCCTGTGACGGGAAAAAAGCACGCTTGGCGGCGTAAATTCCTCCCCCATCGCTATTCTTTCCGTCCAAATGCGCTGAGCTTATACGATTGGCACGTGGCCTCCGATTTATCCTCGGAAAGCTCATACGCCGTAGCCGTGATCTCTTCAACCTTCCCGGTCCGAAGCTGACATTTTCCCTTCGGCGGCTTGACATTCTTGATATCGAGCACATACGGCTCAAGTTGGTCTATGTTCGACGGATATGATCCGTTCTCCGCCTGATAGAGCACGATGGCGGAATTGAGCACCTGAAGATCGGACTGCACCCGCGAAGTATTCGCCAGCGCGATCGCGTTCGTGAAACGCGGCACGGCCACCGCCGCTAAAATGCCGGCGATGCTGATGACGATCAACATTTCCAGCAAAGTGAACCCGCGCTGATCCGAAAACAACCCTTTTCTCAGTACATTTCCCAACTTCTTTTCCTCCCGTTCCGAAAAACAATGGATGAATCCTTTGGCATGGATCAAAGGAAACTCATCCAGCGCCTCCTTTATCCCATGAATGCCGTCATGCTGTCGAGAAGCGGCAGCACTGCGGAGAAAACGATAAACCCGACGACCCCGCCGAGAATCAACAGTGAGATTGGCGGCATAAGCGCGCGAACGCGCTCGGCACGCGTGTCCATATCGAGGCGGCAATAGGAAGCGATTTTAGCGAGCATCGCGTCCGTCTCTCCCGCCGCCTCCCCCGCGGCGATCAGCTCCAGCATCGTCGGCGAAAAAATCCCGCCCCGCCGCAGCGCAGTCGAAAGCGGCACGCCTTTTTGCACCTCGGAATGCGCCTTTCGTATACCCTGCCGAAAAAATGCGTTTCCCGAAACGTCCTCGAGTATCTCCAAGGCCTGATCTACGACAAGACCGCCGGAAAGCAGCACGGACATCGTTCCGGCGAACCGCATCTGCTCGGCTGACGACGCAAGCTTCCCGACAATCGGAATCCGCAACAGCAGACGGTCGAAGCGAAGGCGAAACTTCTCCTGCCGGTAAAACCGTCCAAAGAGCGCCGCCGACAGCGAGACCAAGAACAAGATTCCCAGTCCGTAATCGCCGAAAAACTCATACAGCCAGAAAAGGAATCGCGTCGGCAACGGAAGCTCTATTGAAAGCGAGCGGAACATCGACACGAACACAGGAAACACGAACGTCAGCAGGAACACGGCTGCAAAGGCAACGGCGGCTGCCAAGACGCAAGGGTACATCATCAGCGTCAGCAGTTTTTCCCGCGCGGCATAATCCGCTTCCAAAGCGTCGGCAAGCTCCCCGAGGAGGATATCGAGATTGCCGCTTTTTTCTCCCGCGCCGACAATCGCCGTGATCTTCGGCGCGAACACACGCGGCGTCCGCGCCATCGCCTCGGAGAAACTTTCCCCGTCCGCCACCGCTCGGTAAAGCCCTGTCGTAATCTTGCCCGCCGCGTCCTGCGCTCCCTGCTCGGACAGGATGCGAAGCGCCTCGCCGAGCGTCATGCCCGCCGAGAGCATGACAGCCAGCCGACGGCAAAGCAACACGGGGAATCGACGGTCCGGCGCTTGCTCGAAAAGCCATTTGCGCCGCGCGGGTCGAATCCGCAAAATGAAAAATCCGTCTTGTGAGAGCCGCTTCGCAGCTTCACGCTTTGTCGCGGCGCGAAGCCGTCCCCGACGCGTTCGTCCCGCCGCATCGCGCGCTTTGTAATCGTATTCCGTCATAGCGTCCGCTTCTCGTCGAGCAGGCGGCGCGCCGTCTCCGAATCGATCCGTTTTGCCGCCGCAAGACGCTCAACATCCTGTCGCATGGACTGCATACCGAAAGACGCGCCGGAAACGATGCACGAAGCGAGTTGTTCCGGCTTTCCCGCGCGAATCAGATGGCGCACTGCGTCCGTTGCGACGAGAACCTCCGAGGCCAAAACACGCCCGCCTTCCCTCGCAGGAAGAAGCGTTTGGGAAATCATCGCCTCCAATGTAACGGCAAGCTGCGCGCGAATTTCCTGCTGCTGCGCCGCAGGGAAAAAGCTTTCAAGCCTGTGCGCCGCCTCGACAGCGGAATGCGTGTGCAAACTCGCCAAAACAAGCAGCCCCGTCTCTGCCGCGCTCAGTGCCGCCTGCACTGCGTCCGCATCTCGAAGCTCCCCCACGAGCAGCACGTCGGGATCTTCCCGAAGCGCGCTTCGGATTGCGCCTCCAAAAGTCGCAAAATGCACGCCCAATTCCCGCTGACTCACGAGGCTCTTGCCCGACGTGTGAAGATATTCGATCGGGTCTTCCAGCGTGACGATATGAGCCGCGCGTCTGCGGGAAACGGCGTCCAAAAATGCGGCCAGCGTCGTCGTCTTGCCCGCGCCCGTCTTTCCCGACACGAGCACCAGTCCATGCCGGAGCGAAAGCAGACGCTGAAAAATCGACGGTACGCCGAGCGAATCCAACGAAGGAACATGATTCGGCACAATCCGCATCGAAAGTGCCGTTCCCGTTCGCGTCGAAAACGCGTGAACGCGAAGCCGTGCCTCCTTCTCCGCCATCGCGAAATCCAGTGCGCCCTGTGCGGATAAGAGCTCCCGCTGCTCAGGCGTCGTCCATGCGGCAAGAAGCGACGCGATTTCTTCGGCCCCGACCGAAGCCCCCGCTTCCGTCAGTGCACCGTCCACGCGGAGAAAAATCGGCGCGGCGGGCGCGATATGAATATCCGAAGCGGACTCCGACGCCGCGCGCGAAAAAAGCCGCCGCCACGCCGCTTCGTCAAAGTCCGCCATACGCCACTCTCCTAACTTCGGCGAGGGACGTATGCCCAGCCGCCGCCTTGTATATACCGTCCACTGCCAGCGGCGTCATCCCTGCCTGCTTTGTCAGCGCCTCAAAATCAGGAATGCCCTCCGCGATTGCCCGCTGCATATCCGCGTCCAAGGAAAGCAGCTCATGGATTGCCAGTCGCCCAAGATAACCTGTCCCACGACATTGTGCACAGCCGCGCGCGCGGAAAAATCTGCGTTCTTCGTAGCCGTGCGCCAGAAGAAACCGTACTTCTTCCCCATCCGCCTCGTAAGGCTCGCGGCACTCGGGACAAAGACGGCGCACAAGGCGCTGCGCCATGACGCCAAGCAGGGAAGCCGCCAAAAGATACGGCTTCACGCCCATATCGAGCAAACGGAAAACCGCACTTGCCGCGCTTGCCGTGTGCAGCGTCGAAAAGAGCAGCCGCCCGGTCATCGCCGCCCGCACTGCAATCTCCGCCGTCTCCTCGTCGCGGATTTCGCCGACCATGCCGACGTCAAAATCCTGTCTCATCAAAGAGCGCACGCCCCGTGCAAAAGTCATTTTCGTTTCCGTATTCACCTGGATCTGATTGATTCCGGGCAGGAAATACTCGACAGGGTCCTCGATCGTCACGATATTTTTTTCCGCCGAATTCAACTCCCTGAGCGCAGCGTAAAGCGTCGTCGTCTTTCCCGAATTGACCGGCCCGCAGTTTAAAATCAACCCGGACGGACGATGGCACCAGCTTTCAAAGGTTCGCCGATTCTCCGGCGAAAACCCGAGTTCGTCCAACCGTAACAGCCGCCGCGCGCCGCTCAGCAAGCGCAGTACTACGGTTTCTCCCAGCAGAACGGGCATCGTCGACACGCGGATATCGACAGCCCCTTCCCCGTCCCCGAAAGTAATGCGGCCGTCCTGCGGCACGCGCCGTTCCGTCGTATCGAGCTTCGCCATGATCTTGATACGCGCCGCCAAAACATCTTTCAGCCGCGCCGGAAAATTATCATACATCACGCGGAGCTCGCCGTCGATCCGATAGCGAACGCGCAGCCCCGCCTTCGTCGGCTCGATATGGACGTCGCTGGCGTTCATCGAAAGCGCTTCCTGAATGATCGCGTCCGCAAGCGCTACCACCGGAGCGGCTTTTACCGACGAAAGCGCCGCTTCCGCCGCACGCCCTCCCGCTGCCGCTCCACGCGCCGCCTGTTCTGCGAGAGCGGCGACGCCGCCTCTTTCCTCTCCGCGCATCAGAGCACCATCGTCGCGATCTTCGACGCGGCGTTTATGCCTGCCCGCGCGTCGCCGGCGGTCTTTGAAATCGTATACGCGTAGCGATTGTCTCCGTAATATGTAAGCTCGTAGTGCTTACCCGAGCCGCTGATGAAAAATCCAAACTTTTGCAGATGATTCCGGACGGAGGCGTCCATCGAAACATAACCGCGCAAAATCGACTTCAGCTCCTTTTCGCGTTCTTTCTGCCTCTCCCCGCCGCCGTTTGCCGCAATCACGGAAGCCACGACGTCGTACCTGCGGCTCCCCTTTTTCAGGGACGAAAGCGCGTCGTCCAATACGGCCAAAACAATATCCTTGCGCTCTCCCGTGTAAAAATCGTTTTCGCCGCCCGGCTCGATGAACTGCCCGCCGTCATACTCCACACGCGGCGGCTGAACCATGCCTGCCACATATTGCTGAAGTTTCTCATGCTCTTCTTTCAGGCTCTCGTACCGTTTCCGCAAATGTCCCGTTTCCTTTTCCAGACTGTCGTATCGCTGCCGAAGTACGGTCAGCTCCTTTTCAAGGGTCGCGGCGTCCATCGTTTTCATCATTCCTCCTCGGCACTCGCCCGCAAAGCGTCCAAGAGCGCCGTCTCCATCGCCCGCTCGTCGGGACGGATGCCCGTCCAGAGGCGAAACGCCTCAGCGCCCTGCCCGACCAGCATCGCCGCTCCACTTTGCACGCGATGGCCCCGGGTTTCCGCTTCCCGCAAAAAACGCGTGCGGGCCGGCGTATAAATAATATCGTAGACGAATGCTTCCGGCCGGACGCACGCCCAGTCCACAGGCGGCGCCGCATCCAGATTCGGCGTCATGCCGAGGGGCGTCGTATTGACGAGGATATCCGCCGACTGCAGCGCCCGCGCAAAAATGCTGTCGTCCCATGAAATGATTTCCACATCTTTGGAAAAATCCGTAAGCGCATCTTTCGCTTTCACCACGTTTCGCGCAGCGACAGTGACGCCGGACGCGCCCTCCCGAAGCAGTCCCCAGAGTACCGCCCGCGCCGCGCCGCCCGCGCCCAGAATGACCGCTCGACGCCCGCGAGCCTCCACGCCTTGCCGTGAAAGGCCAAGCAAAAATCCCGCCACGTCGGTGTTCCTCCCGAGAAGCCGCCCGTCCTGGTTGACGACGGTATTGACCGCACCAATGCGCCGCGCGTCCTCGTCAATCTCATCGAGCAATCCGATGACCGCCGTCTTGTGCGGAATCGTCACATTGAAGCCGCGAAATCCAAGCGAGCGGAGCCCGTCCACCGCGCCTTGGAGCGCGTCCGGACGCACGGGCATCGCAATATACGAATAATCGACGCCCGCTGCGCGGATAGCCGCCGTCTGCATCGCAGGCGACAGCGAATGTGCAATCGGCCAGCCGATGACGCCGAGATTGATCGTTTTGCCGGAAACCATACCCACTCCTCCTGCCTTTTGTGTTATTCCGCTTCCATTCCCACGTCGTTCCGAAGCTGAATCGCCTCCGCCACATGGCGGTCGCAAAGCTCCTGCGAACCCTCCAGATCGGCAATCGTCCGCGCCACTTTGATAATGCGGTCATAGGACCGCGCCGACAAATTCATCTTCTGAAACGCCATCTCCAAAAGTTTTTGCGCCGCATCGCCCAAAGGACATTTCTCCTTCAGCATGGCGTGATTCATCTGCGCGTTTGTGAAGATTCCGCAAGACTGGAGCCTTTTGAACTGCCGCTCCCGTGCGGCGGCCACCCGTGCCCGGATTGATGCCGAACTTTCGGCTTTCTGTCGCGAGCTCAGATCCTTGTAATCCACCTGGGGCACGCGGATATGGATATCGATGCGGTCCAAGAGCGGTCCCGAGATTTTACGCGTGTAACGCTTGACCTCCGTAGGCGTGCAGGTACAGACATGGCCGCCGCCGTCGTTGTACAGATACCCGCAAGGGCATGGGTTCATCGCCGCGAGCAAAATAAAATCCGCGGGAAACGTCAAAGTGGCGTTCACACGGGAAATTGTCACTTGCCTGTCCTCCAGCGGCTGACGCAAAACTTCCAGCGTCGTCTTGCTGAATTCCGGCAATTCGTCCAAGAAGAGCACGCCGTGCTGCGCCAACGTGACCTCGCCCGGGCGGGGAAACGTGCCGCCGCCGATCAGAGCCGTCGTGGACGTCGTATGGTGCGGGCTGCGGAACGGGCGCTTTCGTATCAGTCCGCCGCCCGGCGGAAGAAGACCGGCAATGCTGTATATTTTTGTGACCTCCAACGCTTCCTGCTGCGTGAGATCCGGCAAAATCGAATTCATACGGCGCGCCAGCATCGTCTTTCCCGAGCCGGGCGACCCGCTCATCAGCACGTTATGCCCGCCGGCGGCGGCGATTTCCAAAGCGCGCTTCGCCAAAAACTGCCCCTGCACGTCGGCAAAATCGTCTGCGAAAAGGGACGGCTCAATCAACGGCTCATTCGTTCCGTGCAAAGGAGAGAGTTCCCCCTTGCCCAAGAGAAAATCCACCAGCGTCCGTAGATTGTCGACAGCATAAACCGTAAGGCCGTCGACCAAAAGCGCCTCATTGGCATTGTGCCGCGAAGTAAATATTTCCTTGAATCCGGCTTCCCTCGCTTTCACCGCCATCGGCAGGATGCCGTTCACACCCCGAAGCTCTCCTTCCAAAGAAAGCTCGGCGGCAAAGAGGCGGTTTTCCAGCGCATTCTGCGGAATGACGGCGTAAGCCGCCAACAACCCCATAGCAATGGGAAGATCAAGCCCCGGATTGTCCTTGCGCAGATTGGCGGGCGCCAAATTGACCGTCACTTTCTCCGGCCGCAGCTTCAAACCGGAATTCTTGATGGCGGTGCGTACCCGCTCCTTCGCTTCCTTCACGGAAGCATCCGGCAATCCCACGATGTCAAAGCC
>CACZOL010000146.1 GCA_902782705.1 uncultured Selenomonadaceae bacterium | reverse complement strand
GCGCCGCCGGCCCGATAAGTGTCGATTTTCAAGTCCTCGTTCTTGATATCGACCTCGACTTCCTCTGCCTCCGGCAACACCGCCACCGTCACCGCCGACGTGTGGATACGCCCCTGTGACTCCGTGGCCGGAACACGCTGCACGCGATGGGTGCCCCGCTCGTACTTCAGGCGGCTGAACGCGCCCGCGCCGTCCACCGAAAAGGAAATTTCCTTGAAGCCGCCCAGCTCCGTCGGATTGGAGTCGAGAATCGAAACGCGCCAGCCTTGTTTTTCCGCGTAGCGCGTGTACATACGAAACAGATCGCCCGCGAAAAGCGCGGCCTCTTCGCCGCCGACGCCGCCGCGAATCTCGACGATGACGCTCTTGTCGTCGTTCGGGTCCCTCGGCAGGAGCAGAATCGGAAGCTCCTTTTCAAGGGCCGCCTTTTCCTCCCGCAGTGAGGAGAGTTCCTCGGTGGCCAGCGCTTTCAGCTCCGCGTCGGAGGACTCCGCCAGCATCGCTTCGTCGTCCTCGATTTCCTTTGCGACGCGCTGAAACTCACGGACCTTTTCCACGATGGGGGAAAGCTGCGAAAGTTCGCGGTTCAATTTTTGCCATCGCTCCACATCCGCCAGTACGTCGGGATCGCCAAGCAGGGATTCCAGTTCGCGGTAATGGCCCTCTATCGCTAAAAGTCGGTCCAGCACTTTCGCACCTCATCATTTCATGGTCAAAAATTTTTTGGAATCAGATTTCCTGATTTTCCGAAATTCCGAAATTCCGATTTTCTGATTTCAATTTGCCGCAATCGCCGCGGCTTCTTCGCCGGAAGCTTCTACAGTGGGCGTCGGTTTTTCCGCAGCGGGAAGTCCCATGCGCGCCCGTTCTTCCTCGGGCAGCACAGCCGCCAGCGACGCGATCGCCACCTCGACCATCTCGTCCTCCGGCGGGTTCGTCGTCAGCCGCTGCAGCCAGAGTCCCGGCAGTGTCAAAAGCCGCACGACAGAGTTTTTCGAGCGCGCCGCGAGACGAATGAATTCGTAAGAGATGCCTGCCACCACGGGGAGAAGCGCCACGCGGCTCACCACGCGCGTCAAAAGATCGGGCCAGCCGAGAAACGCGAATACGAAAATGCTGACCAGCATGACAATCAAAAGAAAAGAAGTGCCGCAGCGCGGGTGAAACCGCGAGCACGCCTGCACGCGCTCTACCGTCAGAGGACCGCCGCTCTCGTAAGCATGAATCGTCTTGTGCTCGGCGCCGTG
Source organism: uncultured Selenomonadaceae bacterium (assembly GCA_902782705.1). Lineage (GTDB taxonomy): Bacteria > Bacillota > Negativicutes > Selenomonadales > Selenomonadaceae > RUG12372. Next base: position 2,174 of record CACZOL010000146.1, on the reverse strand, counting down.
ATACTGGAATACGCGGTAAATGCCTTCCATGCGTGAGATCGCGAGCAAGTACGCGAGAAAAATGAAGAGCCGAAGACCGCCCTCGGCGAGGTTCAGCGCGACGGGAGAGTCGAATATCGTATGGAAAAAACGCGTCGCCCAGGTCGGGATGGCCACGAACAGTACGGCCGCCAGCGTGAAAGCAATCGCCATCGTGCCGGCAAGCTCCCCGTCGGAAAGCTGCTCGTCTTCTTCGCCCGCCATCTTCGCTGAGTATGAAAGGGAGCGAAGCCCCAGCACCAGCGATTCGCCAAGCGCTACCACGCCGCGCAGGAACGGCTTCTTCAAGATCGGGAAGCGGTCTGCGACCGAGTTTACGTCACGCACGTCCGTCTCGATATGTCCGTCCGAAACGCGCACCGCCGTCGCCACTTTACCCGCGCCGCGCATCATCACGCCTTCCAGCACCGCCTGCCCGCCGACCATCAAAGGTTTTTTCTCGTTCAATCGCTTCGCCTCCTTTCAACCAATCGCCCTCCCCATAGGGGAAGGCAAGTACATCATTTCCCTAAAATTATAACTTATACAACAAAAGGCAGGGCTTTTTGCCCTGCCCCTGCTTTTTTGTCAGTCCTTCTTGTAACGCTGTTTGAAGCGTTCGATGCGGCCGCCCTTGGCTTGACCGCGCAGACGGCCCGTAAAGAACGGGTGGCACTTCGAGCAAACGTCGACGCGAAGCTCTTTCTTCGTGGAGCCCGTCGTGAACTTGTTGCCGCAGCCGCAAGTCACCGTAGCCTCGAAATACTCGGGATGGATTCCTTCTTTCACGCTGTACACCTCACTTTTTCCCCTAAATCATAGGGCAAAGATACAAGCGCTCTCTGCGAACGCTTGGTTCAGAAGATATGTCCCCATATCTTCCCCTGGCCCCCGCAAGGGGAAAAACCAGATGCCGAAGAAAAGACGGCGCTCCGTCAATTCCGCGGACATTATAGCACAAAGCAAAATGCCGTGCAAGCCCTTAGGGGAAACACTGAACGAGGTATGGAAATCGCGCGGAATTTTTAGGTGTGTGAAGTTCAAGAGCGGAAAAAAGTCGTTTTGGCTTGAAAAATTTTTTTTTCTCATTATAATAGGAAAAACAGAGAGAAATCGACGGAGAGACAACGGAGGAACAGATCATGGCTAAAAACGCGCCGATGCAGCATGTATGCAGCTTTTGCAAGCGACTTGTGACGATTCGCGACCAGTACGACATGCCGATCCTCGACCCGCAGACGGGGTTCGCAATCTGCAAGAACTGTATCGGAGATATTTATCATTTCATCGAGGATCACGATACGCACAAGGCCGAAAAGAGCAAGAAGAATTTTGCCGCGACGCTGGACAGCGTGATCGAGAAAAACAAGCCGCACGTCATCAAGGAATATCTCGACAAATTCATCATCGAGCAGGAACGTGCGAAAAAAGTCCTTTCCGTGGCGATTTATAATCACTATAAGCGTATGAAATACGGATTCGACCACAAGGGCGACGCGATGCTGGAAAAGTCGAACGTCATCATGCTCGGTCCGTCGGGCTGCGGCAAGACGGCGCTGCTTTCCCATCTTTCGGAGATGCTCGATATTCCATTCGCCGTGACGGACGCTTCGAGTCTGACGGAGGCCGGATTCGTCGGCTCGGACGTCGAGGTCGCCGTGCGGAATCTTTATTACGCGGCGGACAAGGACATCGAACGGACGGAGCACGGTATTATTTACCTTGACGAATTCGACAAAATCGCACGGAAATCCGGCGAGAACAATTCCATCACTGCGGATCCGGGACACGAAGGGGTGCAGCAGTCGCTCCTGAAAATGCTGGAAGGCAGCGTTGTCGAGTTCACCGCCCGCGGACAGCGCAAGCATCCGGAAGCGCCGACCATCAAAGTCGACACGAAGAATATCCTGTTCATCGTCGGCGGCGCTTTTGTCGGTATCGATCAGATTATCTCGAAGCGCCTGCAAAAGTCCGACGCGAATATCGGGTTCGGCGCGCGCGTCGAAGGCGAGAACGAAAAACCGAAGTTCGACGAGCTGATTCATCAGGTCACACCGGAAGATTTGATGAAATACGGCATCATTCCCGAGATCATCGGGCGGCTGCCGGTCATCTGCACGCTGGAGTCGCTGGACGAGGACGCGCTGCTTCGGATT
>CACZOL010000145.1 GCA_902782705.1 uncultured Selenomonadaceae bacterium | reverse complement strand
TTCATATATGGTCGGAGCGACCGGATTTGAACCGACGACCTCTTCCACCCCAAGGAAGCGCTCTACCAAACTGGGCTACGCCCCGACAGAAAAATATTATAGGCTAAAGAAAAGTGTTTGTCAAATATTCTCGCTTACAGCACGAGCTTCGAGAAATCCGCGACATTCTTTGTCAACACGTCAATGGCCTTCAGGAGTCCGAGACGATTCGCCCGAACTTTTGCGTCCTCATCCATGACCATAACTGCGTCAAAGAAAGCATCGATAGGTTTCGTCATTTCTGAGATTGCTGCAATCGCACCTGTATAATCGTCGGCTTTCACGCACGTTTCCGTCTTCGACTTCGCCGTCTCATACGCCTCCGCCAGTGATTTTTCCTCGGAAACGGCAAAGGACGCCGCGTCAAACTCTGCGCTTTCCGCTTTCTGTGCGAGATTACCGGCACGCGTAAACGCCTGCACCGGCGCGTTGAGCGAACCCTCAGCGAGAGCCTTTGCCACCGCCTCGGCGCGCTGATATACAGCGCAAATTTCATCTACGTCGCCGAGTACCGCATCTGCCACATCATAGCGAACGCCCGCCTCGTCGAGTACGTTTTTCACTCGCAACCGTAAGAATTCCGCTACGTCGGCCTGCATCTTGTCTCTTGCCGCCGCGTCCGAAATGTCCAGCGCGTCCATCGCCGCCGCAACAAGAACTGAAAGCGAGAATCGCATCTTCGCCTCAATAACTGTACGGACGAGCCCCAATGCCTGACGTCGAAGTGCAAAAGGATCCTGCGAACCCGTCGGAATCAAGCCGCGGCTGAACGTCGCCACGATGTTGTCGATTTTATCCGCAAGGCTCACGATGCGCCCCGCCATCGTCTGCGGCAAACGATCTCCTGCAAAACGCGGCAGATAATGTTCGTCGACAGCCTCGGCGACTTCTGCGTCCTCGCCGTCAAGGAGCGCGTAAGAACGTCCCATGACGCCCTGCAGCTCAGTGAACTCCGTAACCATACCCGTCACGAGATCGGCTTTTGCCAGCTTCGCCGCGCGTACCGCCTTCGTTTTTTCCGACGCATCGACCCCCAACGTATCGGCAATCGTCGCTGCAAGGCGTTCAAGGCGTCCTGCCTTGTCGTAGACTGTGCCGAGTCCTTCTTGGAAAACAACCGTTTTCAGTTTTTCCAGATGCTTTTCGAGCGGTTTCTTCCTGTCTTCATCGAAGAAGAACTGCGCGTCCGCGAGCCGCGCCCGGAGTACGCGCTCGTTTCCGTGCTGAACGACGTCAAGATAATCTTTGCCGCCGTTCCTGACCGTGATGAAAAGCGGCAAAAGTTTCCCCGACGCGTCCTTGACCGGAAAATAGCGCTGATGATCGCGCATCGGCGTGATGACCGCCTCCGGCGGAAGCGCCAGATATTTTTCTTCAAAATTACCGCAAAGCGCCGTCGGATACTCTACAAGGTAGGTAACTTCCTCCAAGAGATCTTCGGTAATCTCCGCAACGCCGCCGTTCGCTTTTGCCGTCTCCTCAATCTGCGCACGAATCATATCGCGGCGGCGATTCTGATCGACAATGATAAATTCCTGCTCGCACGCCGAAATATAATCCGACGCTTTGCCGATCTCGAAAGTCTCATGCCCTAGGAAACGATGACCGCGCGAAGACCGTCCCGAATGCACAGACGCAACTTCAAAGGGTACCACATCCTCGCCGTACAGCGCAACAAGCCAACGAAGCGGACGAATGAAACGAAAATCCAGGCTGCCCCAACGCATACTGTTCGGAAAAGCCAAACCGGTCACGAGTCCTTTCAGGATTTCCGGCAAAAGAGACTCCGTAGCCGCGCCCTCTTCATGCACCATCGCGTAAACATAGCCGTCCTTCCGGACAAGCGCAGACGGATCGACTTTCTGTCCGCGCGCGAAACCCTGCGCCGCTTTCGTCGGATTCCCGTCCGCGTCAAAAGCCGCCTGAATCGACGGACCTCGACGCTCACTTTCGACGTCCGGCTGACGCTCGGAAAGGCCGGCCACGAAAAGAGCCGTACGGCGCGGAGTGCCTACCGTCGAAATATCCTTGTATTCAAGACGAAGCGCAGACAGAGCCTTCGCCGCGTTTTCCGCAAGTTCGTCGAGGATTCCCGGCATCGCATGTGCCGGAACTTCTTCCGTTCCGATTTCCAAAAGAAGATCTTTGCTCATGCCGTCTTCGCCTCCTTCCTTTTCAGCATCGGATATCCGAGTTTCTCACGCTGCTCCAAGTAGCACTGCGCGCAAAGGCGCGCCAGTTTCCGCACACGTCCGATAAACGCCGTACGTTCCGACACACTGATGGCGCCCCGCGCGTCAAGCAGATTGAACGTATGCGAACACTTCAGCACATAGTCGTAAGCCGGATGCACATAGCCGAGATCAATAACGCGCACCGCCTCTTTCTCGTACTTCTCGAAAAGCTCGAAAAGCAGCGGCTCATCTGAAAGCTCGAAGGCATACGCCGACTGCTCGTATTCGTTCTGATGGAACACGTC
>CACZOL010000144.1 GCA_902782705.1 uncultured Selenomonadaceae bacterium | reverse complement strand
CGCCCGCGATGCCTCCGGCAGGCGGCATGGGCGGCGGAATGCCGGGTATGATGTAAGCCGATTCACAATAGGAACGCATGATAAAATCCCTTCCGTTGTGCTTTCACAGCGGAAGGGATTTTTGCACGCAAAGCCTGTGCCCGACTTTGTGTCGCGGAAAATTTCATCGCAGGCAGGAAGATCGGACGTTTATGGCGAATTATCCAATATATTGAGTTGTTCCGCTTTGCAAGTCCAGCGGAGAATGATTGCATTCCGAAAGGAGAGAAAGAATATGAAGAAAATGCTTCCCGTAAGAATCCTGATGATGGTTTTCGCGCTCGTTTGCGCGGCATGCTCTGTTGCGATGGCCGCGCCGCTGCCGCGGGTTGCCGTCGTCTATGTGAACAATGCTAAGACGACCTATGACGCCGAGCTTGACGATTGCATGCTGACCAACCTGAACAATGCGCTGGCCAAGCATTTCGAGGTGGCGAAAAGCGACGCCGCGATTCAAAAGCTCGCCGACGCGGGCATGACCGATCTTTCGATGGCGGAGCGGCGCGACATCATGGACGCGCTTTCCGGCGACGGCTTCGATTATATTATTTGCCTTTCCGTGGAGCCCTTCGTGCGGAAGGAAAAATTCAGCGTGTTCACGCAGGGCATCGAAATGACGGCCACGGTTCCCTTCAAGCTCATCGACGTGAAGGGGGACCGCTATCTCTACAACGGCAAGTTCGTGGAAATGCAGTCGGACAGCACTTGGATCGGCAGCGTCGGCAACAAGTCCGTGGCGATCGAGGCGCTGCAGAAGGTGAACAAGGGAATCAACAAGGTCATTTCCGAAAAAATGCTTGCGGCGAAATAAAGAGGACGCCGAATCAAAAGAATCGCAAAAAGGCGCGCCGTCCCGGATTCCGGGCGGCGCGCCTTTTTGCGATTCTTTGCTGCTGAAAACTTTGTTGCGCAGCGTGCAAAATGTTTACTTGTCCTATTCTGTCGGTCATACATAACTAAGTGAATACAGTTCATCCGGACATATATCTTGCCCGTCTGGCCAAGTAACGGTATATCCATCCGTTGTTACCGACCTAAAATAAGTGGTATCTCTCAACTGACCATACCAATCGCCTTTGATATACGGCTTTACATCAAATTTCTTTTCCTCGCCGTTATCAAACTTGACGCTTATAATATAATCATCATTGGGTGTGACAGAAACGGCCGTGGGTCTAAGCATATAAAATCCCTCCTCATCTTAAAGGGGCTATTTTGAAATACCCGTCACCATCAGAAAGCATTCGCCAATTTGCCGCAAGCTCATCCTCATGTATTGCCATCCAACCTTCCAGCATCTTCAACTGCTTTTTCGGAAATTCTCCCTCCAGAATTTCTCCATCTAACGCTATCACAATTTCAAAATCTCCATAGATAGCATGTATATGAGCTTTATGATGTTTTCCGCCACGCTCGCTTTGCATTCTGACGATGATTCCAAAAAACATGGACAAGGCTGGCATTATATTCCCATCTCCTTAATTTGATTGTATTACAGAAGTTATATTGTTGCAAATTATTTTTTATATCTGTTCCAGCTTCCCCGCGGCTAATGCCCGCGGGGTTTTTATCGTGTCGAACTGCACTTTGACGGCGTCGCTTCCCACCGCGAGGATCGTGCCGTCGCCGAACGCGGCGTGCCGCACCCGCTGTCCCACGGAAAGCTCCTGGACGGCGGAGGAGCTTTCGAGCCGCGCGTCCTTCGCGGCGATTTCGGCGCGGGCTTCCTCGATCAGCGCAACGCCGGGTTCGGCGTCAAAGTCGAGCAGCGGCTTGTCCACGTCCAGCAGGAAGCGCGACGGGAAACGTACATACCCGTCGTTGTGCAGCCCCTCCGCCTCCGACAGATAGAGCCGGTCTGCCGCCCGCGTCATCGCGACGAAAGCGAGCCGCCGCTCTTCCTCCATCGCCGCCCGTGTCTTCGTTTTGCGGGAGGGCAGGATGCCTTCGTTCAGGCCCATCAAAAAGACGACGGGAAACCCCAATCCTTTCGCCGCGTGGATCGTCATGAGCCGCACGCGGTCGCGGTACGTCTCCGTGTCGCTTGCCGTGAACAGCGCCGCGTGGTTCAGGAAATCGGCGGCGCCGGCTTCTTCGCCGCAAGTCTCTTCATAATCGCGGACGGCGGCTTTCAGCTCTGCCAGATTGTCCAGCCGTTCCTGGCTGCCTTCCGTGCGAAGCAGGCGTTCATAGCCGCTGGCGTCGAGAATCGCCGCCAACAGCTCCGTCGCGGACTCGTCCGTTCGTCGGGCGAAGCTCTCGACCAAATCTACGAACTCTTTCGCCTTTGTGCGCTTGAACAGCTCGTCGTCGAGATTTCGCTGCAGCGCTTGATACAGCGTGCAGTTTTCCTGCTCGGCGAATGCCTCCAGGAACGCCATGCGCCGCTGCCCGAGGTTTCGCTTCGGCACATTCGCCACGCGGCGGAAGGAGAGGTCGTCCTTGTAAACGACCATACGGAGATAGGAGAGCGCGTCCTTGATTTCCCGCCGCTCGAAAAAAGTCGTGCCGCTGTATATCACATACGGGATTTTCGCGTCGATCAGCGCTTCTTCCAGCGCGCGCGTCACATAATGGGCGCGGTACAGCACCGCGACGTCCGACGGCTTCACGCCCTCCGCCGTCAGCGTCTCAATGCGGGCGGCAATCCATCGGGCCTCTTCTTTCGCGTTCGGCCCATGATGGCAGACCGGCAAGGACCCGTTTTCGCGGGTGGGCAGCAAGTCTTTCTTGATACGTTCGCGGTTCTTCGCGATCAGGGAATTGACTGCCGAAAGGATCTGCGGCGTCGAGCGGTAGTTTTTCATCATGAAGATGGATTTCGCACCGGGAAACCGTCGGTCGAATTCCAGCAAGAAGCGGCCGTTCGCGCCGCGCCAAGTGTAAATCGTCTGGTCGGGGTCGCCGACGACGAAAAGGTTCACGTGATGGGCGGCGAGAACTTTCAGCAGGCGGTATTGCAGGTAGTCGATGTCCTGGAACTCGTCCACCATGATGTATTCGAGGCGCTCCTGCCATTTTTGCCGGATCGATTCGTTTTCCTCGAAGATGTGCAGCGTGAAGATGATCAAGTCGTTGTAGTCGAGGGCGAAGCATTTTTTCTCCTGCCAGAGATAGCCGAGGAAAATGATCTCGTCGACGTCCCGGGCGGCCATGTATTTTTCCCGCAGGGCCTCCAGCGGCATCGCGATCAAATCTTTGTAGTAGTCGGGCTGTTTGAAGGTCTTTTGGATCTCGATCATATCCCGCGCGTCGGAAAACGTCCGATGTCGCAGCGTCAGGCCGCGCTCCTCGTAAACCCGCGCCAGCATGGCGTCGATGTCGGCGTTGTCCACTACGAGGAAGCTCTTCGGATAGCCCACCGCGTGGCTGTCCTCTTTCAGCACAGAGACGCAGAAGCCGTGAAACGTGGCGATATAGCCCGTGTCGTCGTCGCCGATCAGGCGGCGGATACGGGCGCGCATGACGCCGGCGGCCTTGTT
>CACZOL010000143.1 GCA_902782705.1 uncultured Selenomonadaceae bacterium | reverse complement strand
TTTGATTGGCAGCTTCAGAAGCCGGAGCAAATTCGAGGTGCCGGTGCCGAAATCGTCCAGAGCGAACTGCGCACCATTGTCTTCCAGCCGGGTCATCTGTTTCAAAAGCAAATGATGATCCTCGGCGGACGTTTCCGTAATCTCGAATTCGATAAAACTTAAAGGAACCCGTTTTTCTTCCGCGATGCCTATAAGCTCGGACGCAAGCTGGTCGCTGCGGCATTGGGCAGGCGACAGGTTCACATTAATTGTCCGCAAACCGAACCGCTCCGGCCGATAGTCCGCGATAAACCGACAGACCCGCTCAAAAATCTGCCGTCCCAGTTCTGCAATGTCACCGTTGTGTTCCGCTGCACGAACAAACTCATCCGGCGGGATGAATCCCATCTCCGGATCCCGCAGCCGCGCCAAGGCTTCCGCCCCCACAATCCGTTTCTCTTTGACGCAGTAGATTGGCTGCAGATACGCTTCCAGCGTACGATTTGCCAATGCCCTGCTCAAAGCAATTTCCACCTCTCCCTGCCGATCCAACTCCGTCACGATATCCCCGGAAAAAAACAGATTGCCTCTTCTGTTTTCCTCGTACATTTTGTAATAAGCGTAGGTGACAAGGTCTTCAATCCGCTTGATATCTTTCGGCATAATCTGATACGGAATGACCATGGCGGATATGGACAAGGACACCTCCGAATTTTCCCACCGCCATGGACTCTGGAAAACCGTTTTCAGTCTTTGGACAACCGGTTCTCCGCTGTCCTCGAAAACGCCTTTCTGAAGAATCAGGAATTCCCCGTTTCGGTGATAAAAAGAATAGTCGTCAGGGAACGAGTCGCGCAGCCATTGACCGATAAGATCGGCAGTCCGTCCCAACTGCTGATAGCCATACAGCGCTTTCGCCGCACTGTAATTTTCGATTTTGAAGAGGATATAGCGGAAAGGAATCTGTTTTGCTAAAAACTCCGAGCCGATTTTCTCAAAAGCCGACCGATTCAGCAACCGGGTTTCCTTGTCCCGGTACAGATCCGGGTTCTGAGCGGAAAGGTATATGAACAAAATAGCAAGAATGCTGAAATAACTGGTGACGAATGTGTCGATAAACTGCTTCCGCAATACAATCCCGGCGATAAGTACAAGATTGTATCCCACCATGCTCGTCTTCAGCCGGACGTCCGTCTGCTTCCAGCGAAGGAACACGCACAGCAGCGACATGAAAATATAAAAGTACGTGCAAAAATAAATAATCGGATAGATATAACAGTTATAATATCCCTTTTCTGGTGAAAAATGGAAGATAGTTGCCGTCCATGGCGTGGAAAGGATCAGAAGCGTCGCAACGACAGCGGGGACATTGGCCAAGCGGGAGACCGTTCTCCCCAAAGCGGAATAGCCTCGACATTCCTCGGCGGTGTAGTCGTACAGCGCCCATCCTCTGCCAATGAAACCAAGGAAATACGCTTGGTTAACCATGTACATCAACCACAGCGGGTATTCCTTCCAGATTTCGTTCATCTCGCAAGAAATCAAATCGAACGCCGTCATCACAAGATTGGCAATCATCACGAGAAGGAAACTGGCGCTGGAACGAACAGGAAGATTACGTCGGGAACAGTAAAACAGCAGCAAAATCAGCTGAATGGGAATCGAAGCCAAGGCGTAATCATAATTATAATGACTGAGTTGCTGAAACATGTTGCCTTCTCCTTACCGAATCGAAGTCTCCCGTCGTTTTTGTTTCGCCTCGTACAAGCACTCGTCCGCTTTACGCATTAGCCCCGAAATATCGGCATCCGGCGAGCAGACGAAGGTCGTCGCTCCCATCGAAAGCTCCACGTAATACGACTTGCCACTGTGCTCATTGTAGTCCCGCATCAAACCGCGCGTACGTTCCAAGGCGTCGACGTTATCCCCTTCCTCCTTGCACAGGAAAACCACGAACTCGTCGCCGCCAACGCGGCCGATTACAGCCTCTCCGCCGAATCCCAATCGCAAAATCCGGGCTGCGGTGAAAATCGCTTCGTCCCCCGCCGCATGTCCGATCTGGTCGTTGATATGTTTCAAATGATCCAAGTCGGCAAAAACAATGACCGCAGTATGTCCCTCATGCTCGCTCATCGCCGCGCTCACTTTCCGCTTGAATCCGAAGCGATTCAAAAGCCCTGTCAGTTCGTCAGATGAAGCTTTTTGCTCCAACTTTTTGCTCTTGTCATGAATGGAACGCATTTGCTCGACGCTCTCGGCCAGCGCACCGATTTCGTCCTTCTCGCCGCCATCGTCAGCCTTTCCGCCGATGCTCCGAACCTCGCTTGCGATTTTTTGCAGCGGCGCCGCTATGGTCTTCGCGAAAAAGCGGACAATCAGGAACGCTAATAGAACCGTAAGGAGAAATACTGCTGCCACAGCCTCCAAAAGCTGACGAATCTGCCGATGCACCCGCTCCAACGGGAAGGAAGAAACAATCGCCCAGCGGTTGCCGGAAAGATTGAAGGGCGTCACGGCGGCAAAGCGCTCTGTCCCGTCAGGTGTGCAGAAAGGCGTGAAGGTCTGTTCCTCCGTCGAAATTGCCGTCCGAAGCGCATATTCCAATCGTGTGTCCGCCGCGTTCTCCCCCACAAGACCGGCGTGTCCCGCCATATCGGAATGCTCGCTGCACCCGACCACGTTCCCGTCCCCATCAGTAATGTAAAGACTCTCGTCCGGAAAGATCTCCTCTTCCAGCACCTTGCCCACAAGCGTGGAAAGATGAACTGACGCGAATAGAACGCCTCGGAGCTCGCCGTCCGCGAAAAGCGGCTGCAATACCATTGTCTGCATCTTCTGCGTCGTCTCGCCGAGAAAAGGCTTGGAAATATAAGGTTGTTTCGTCTGGATTACCCGCTGAAAATATGCCCGCGAACTGCGGTCGAGATGTTTGCCGTCAGCGCGGAGCGTCTGTCCGTCCGGCTGTGCAAACAGAATTTGCCCGATCAAAGGACTCGTCTTTTTCAACGCGACCAGTTCACGGAGGACTTCCTCCTCGTCCTCCGAAAGCAGCGCGTCGGGATGTGCCGCCGCCACTTTCAGCGGCAGCTGAATATCCGCCACGGAAATCTGCATCCTGAGCGCCGCCTCATTCCCGATACACCGCGCCAAAAGCATGTTGCTGCGGGACAAAGAGTCACGGGCCATATTATAAGTTACGCCGGAAATCAGTACGAAACAAAGCGCCAAAAGCGGCAAAAGTACCATCATAAATCGGGCGTTGACTGATTTGATCGTCATAGTTTCTCATCGCCTTTGAAGTCGTTCCGTACGATCAACCTGTATAGAGAGAAAAAGCGTCTGACAATGAACGCCAGACGCAAATTTTAAAAGGAGGGAGGTTTCCGGCGTACGTACCACCGGAAACCCGCCGCAAAGCGGCAAACCATAAAATGAAAATGTATGAGCAATGCTTCTCTAT
>CACZOL010000142.1 GCA_902782705.1 uncultured Selenomonadaceae bacterium | reverse complement strand
CATGTTGCCGTTGAAGCCCGTCATCAGGCTCGCCGCGTAAGTCGCCGACGCCTTCTTCTCGCGCAGCCAGCCTTCCAGTTCCTCGGCTTCCGCGCGCACCGTGTAATTAATCTCCCCCTCGATGCTCTCGTTCAGGTTCGTACTTGCCGTGTAGTAACCGATGACGGAGACGACCGCCAACAGCAGGCCTACCACTCCCGAAAGCACAAAAAATTTCTGCCTGATACCCATGCCACATCCTCCTTTGAAATGATATGACATCATGCCTATACCAGCGCATAATATCCGTTTGAGGATATTATAGTCCATTCTGGAATCAAAACGCAATATGAAAATTTTATGAATATTTTCATATATGAATTATAGGCTTCTAAGCATAAATAATCGAATTCGTATCACTCCGCAACGGAAATTTTTTTCCTAGGATGAAACGAAAATATTCGATCATGTCCCACCGCTATTTTGTGCTCGCAAAAAAGCCTCCGCAAAACGCGGAGGCTCTTTCTTGCACTCGTATTCTTTTTATCGTCTCGACCCGACTGCGGACGGACCGTCTGTCGCCTCGTCTTTCGGCTTGCCACGGGCGATCAGGTACAAGGGCCGCCCTTTCGTTTCCTCGAAGATGCGGCCGATGTATTCGCCCAGGATGCCGAGGATGATGAGCTGGAAGCCGCCGAAGAACAGGATGCAGCAGAGGATGGTCGCCCAGCCTGGCACGGCGTCGTTTTCCACGTATTTGACGAAAAGCACGTGCAGGAACAGGCAGAAGCTGACGAAGCCGCAGAGGACGCCGCCGTAAAGCCCGAAGCGGAGCGGCAGCGTCGAGTAGGCGAGGATGCCGTCGATGGCGAAGTTCAGCATTTTTTTCGGCGAGAATTTCGACACCCCCGCGAAACGCGGCGGCGCGACGAAGGTAATCTTTTTCTGCCGATAGCCCATCGCGCCGATCATGCCGCGAATGAAGCGCGCGTGCTCCCGATAGCGCCGGAACGCCCGCACCGCCACTTGGTCCATCAGCCGGAAATCCGAGCCGCCCGGCTGGATCGGCACGCTGGAGATCATGTTCAGGAGCTTGTAGTAAAGCGCCGAGGTCGCTTTTTTCACCACGGAGACGCCTTCCGTCGTCTCGCGGATCGTCTGTACGACTTCGTAGCCTTCTTCCCACGCTTCCAGCAGCGTCGGAATCATTTCCGGCGGGTGCTGCATGTCGCCGTCCATCATGACGACGGCGTCGCCCTCGGCATAGTCGAGGCCGCAGGTCAGCGCAAGCTGATGGCCGGAGTTGCGCGCGAGGAAGATCGACTGCACGCGCTCGTCGTCTTTTTCCAGCGCGCGTAAAATCTCGCGGCTGGAGTCCGTCGAGCCGTCGTCCACGAAGACGAGCTCAAAGGTATAGGGCAGCGGCTCCATGACGTCCCTGACCGCTTCGTAAAAGTGCCGGATATTGGCTTCCTCGTTGTACACCGGCACGACAATCGAAATCAGCTTCAAATGTTTCCATCTCCATACATAAAATTGCGACTTGATTATTATACTATATTTTCGCTTCCCGCTTCAACAAGCCGGGCAGAAGCAGCGCCGCGCTGACCGCGAGGCCGATGAAGAGCGGATGGACCGGCGCGGGAAGTACCGTCGAGAACAGTACGGCGACGGCGGTGGAAAGGATCATCGAAATGAGCGCCCATTTCGGGGCGACGCGGCCGGGGCAAAACACCGCCAGCGTCAGCGGCAGGAATATCCCGCCGCCCCGGAGCGCCATGGAAAGGTATGTCAGGACCAAGACCTGCATGCCCATATTCGCGATGGCCGCCGCACAGGCGCCGACCACTACCGCAAGCACCACGAGCCGCGTCAGCAGCAGTTTTTTCTTTTCGTCCGCCACGGAAAATGCGCGGGCCAGAAGGTCGTTGGCGATCATCGTGCCTACGCCGAGGGCCAGTCCGCCGAGGGATCCGACGATGGAGAGCATGACGCCGCCCAGCGCCACGCCGCCCAGCCACAGCGGAAGATGCTCCGCGAGGTAGATAGGCAATACGAGAAGCGGCGAGACGTCCGGCTCAAAGGCGCGCATATAGAGCCCGACGGCAACGCAGGGCAGTCCGACGGGAATCACGATCAGCGCCGCCGTGAATGCGCCCATCGCCGCGACCTGCGGGCTTTTCGCGGAAAAGATCGCCTGCACATACGTCTGGGTGCAGAGGATGCCGACGATCATCGACGCAAGATGGGCGAGGCCGTTTCCGACGCCTCCTCCGAACAGGCTCAGCCAGCCGTCGCCGGGGAAAACCGCCGAGAAGGCCGCCCCGGAAGGCAGGGCGCTGTACGCGATAATTCCCGCCGCGGCGAGGCTCGTCCAGAGCACGCCCATTTTGAGTATGCCTCCCACGCCCGCGCTTTTCATGCCGCCGAAAAAGACGTAGAGGACGACCAGGACGAGCAGCACGCCCGCCGCCGCGTAGGCCGAAATCCCGAGCACCGCCGACAGGATGCCGATGCCCGGCAGCGTGGTGGCCACGGCGCTGCAAAAGATGCCCATGGACGCGACGACGCTGGTGACGAGTCCCGCTTTCGCACCGTAGTTTTTCACCAGCAGTTCGGGAATCGTCGTGAGTCCCGACGTCCGCAGACGTTTCGCGTAGAAAAGCCCCATGACGATGAATGCGATGCCGGAGCCCAGCGTGAACCACCAAGCCGAAAGGCCGACGGAGAACGCCATCTGCGCGGTTCCCACCGTGGCGCTGCCGCCGATGACCGTGCCGGCGATGGTCCCCGCCACCATCGGCGCGCCTGCCGCGCGCCCGCCGAGGCTGTACCCCTCCGCCGACTTCACCGAGCGCGCCGCGTAAATGCCGCCGCCCAAGACCAGCGCCACCGTGGCCAGCATGAATCCGATATGCGCCGCCGAAAGCTCCAAGATGCCCGCCCCCTTCGCATAGAGAAATTGCGCCTGTTGCCGCTGTTCTATTATAATGCTTTTCTTCCCGCGCGACAATCATGCAGTGCTTTTCATTTTTCAGATTCTGTTCTATAATAAGAAAAAATTTTGAAAGAAGTGGCCTCTTCGTGAATTGGAAAGTTGTGCTCGCCGTCTTGACGGGGAACGTCATTTTTATGGCGTCGAGCTACACGATGCTGATTCCCTTCCTGCCGATGTACCTGACCCACGAGCTGGGCGTCTCCTTTGAGGACGTAAATCTCTGGTCCGGCGCGGTTTTCTCGGCAAGTTTTGTCGTCAGCGCGATCATGGCGCCGATCTGGGGGCGTCTTGCGGATACGCGCGGCAAACGCCTGATGGCGATTCGCGCGAGCCTTTTGCTCTCAGTCAGTTATTTCCTTGGCGGCGTCGTCTCGTCGCCGCTGGAGCTGGTCGGTATGCGCACGTTTCAGGGCTTTGCCGCAGGGCTTTGGCCGATGGATCTGGCCATCATGACGCTGTACGCGCCGCCGGACAAGCTGGGCGTCTGCCTCGGCGTCATGCAGAGCGCGATGACCGCCGGCGGCGTCATCGGGCCGCT
>CACZOL010000141.1 GCA_902782705.1 uncultured Selenomonadaceae bacterium | reverse complement strand
TGGCGTGGACCATGTTTGGGCGGGGCGCGACCTTCTACTTTACGCCCCGAAGCATCGTTCCCACGGTGGATCATTACGACACGGGGTCGATGATTTACACGGCGACAATCTTTTATAACGAAGCGCCGGAGCTTTTCATCGAACCTTACAATTTCGGGGGACCGGCATGGAGCTTCGAGGTAGAGCCTTTCATGCCAGTTCGCGTTCCGCTGGGCGACGGCTCGACAGCGATGCTGCAGGTGGGCGGCCAGAAGATTCGCCTCGGCGATCATGAATATGCCGCGGAGGAGGCGCTGCGCTATCAGCGCTTCACTTTCGTCAGCCTGATGGACGGACGGCGCTATCTTTACGCGGACGTCGCTCCTCATGACAAATCCCTGCCCCATGAGCTTCGCGTCTATCGGCTCTCTGCGGAGGGCATCGAGCGGCTGCCGGGTTCGCGGCCTTTTACGATGCTTGCGTCGCCGCCCGGTGACGAGGAGGATCGGCTGATCCTGCCGATGATCTCGCCGGGAAATTTCTGCCTGTGCGAGGCGGTGCCGCCCGGAGAGGAGCCGGCCGAGTCTTACCGCTGGATGAAGATTATTGACGTGATACGCTCCGACCACAAACAGCTCTATGAAGAAGAGCAGACGCGCGCCCGGTACCATGTGGGCTCGGACGGCTGGCCTGAGGAGGGTTCGATGGGGGACTATTAGAGAATGAGGAGTTAGGAGTTAAGAGTTAGGGGGATTCCTCAAATCCTTTCCTCATTTCGCATTATTTTTCAGCAGCTTTTGGAATCGGGCAACATCCCGATTTTGAAATAAAAAAAGGAGGCAATGATATGGCTGACACATCCGTAAGCTACAAATGTCCGCATTGCGAAGCGCCGCTCTCGTTCCAACCGGGGAACGACAAAGTGACCTGCGAATACTGCGGAACGGAGCTTGAGATCAGCGCCGTCGAGGAACTGTTCCAGAAGAAACAGGAGATGGCGGCAAAGGCGCGGGAAGCCGAAGAAGCAAAATGGGACACCGAGGCCGCAGGCGGCGAGTGGAGCGAGGATGAGATGGCCGCGATGCGGACATTCACCTGCTCGTCTTGTGGCGCGGAGATTGTCGCCGACGAGAACACGATGGCGACTGAGTGCTGCTACTGCGGTAACCCGACGATGCTTCCAAACCGCTTCTCGGGAATGCTGAAGCCCGACTTCGTGATCCCGTTCAAGAAGACGAAAGAAGACGCAGTGGCGGCGCTGAAAGAATTTTACAAAGGCAAGCGGCTCCTGCCAAACGCGTTCACCGCGAACAACCGCGTCGAGGACATCCAACCGATGTACGTCCCGTTCTGGCTGTTCGACTCCAGCGTCGACGCTTACGCAGAATTTCGCGCCGAGAGCATCAACGTAATCGAAACCTCCGACGAGACGATTACCGAGACCAGCGTTTACAGCTGCACACGCAGCGGCGTCATGGACTTCGAGCGCATCCCGGTGGACGGCAGCTCGAAGATGGACAACGATTATATGGAGAGCATCGAGCCATTTGATTACAGCGAAATGGTGCCCTTCAGCGCCGCGTACTTCACCGGCTACCTTGCGGACAAGTATGACGAGGACGCGGAAATGTCCGTGCCGCGTGCCGACAAACGCGTCGAGGCCAGCGCGATCGAAGTGCTGCAGGATACCGTCGAGGGCTACGACAACTGCTCGGTGGAATCCTCCGCCGTCATCAAGTCGGGCGGCAATGTTTCCTACGCGATGGTGCCGGTCTGGATCTTGACGACACGCTACAACGGCCAGCCGTACACCTTCATGATGAACGGCCAGACCGGAAAGTTCGTGGGAAGCCTTCCCTATGACAAGTCGAAAGCGATGATGTACTTCGCGGGGGCGGCGGCCGCTGTGATGTTCGTCACCTATTTCATCGCGAAGTTGTTTATTTAAGGGGGGCAGCGAAATGAAACGAATTGCATCGATTTTGACAATCTTCTTTGCGCTGATCGCCCTTGTGGCGGCATTTGGCACGCGCGCAGAAGCGGCGGGCGCGGTCTACGACAACGCGAAGGTACTATCCTCAGCCGACGTCCAGAAACTGACGGCGGAAATCCAGCGCATCGAGAAAAAGCATAACGTCCGCATCGGCATCGTCACGCAGCCGTCGATGCAGGGACGCAGCATCGGGCATGTGGCGAACGCGCTGCTTGACCAAGGCTACAAAGGCGCGCCGAACGGCGGCATCGTGCTTCTGGTTTCGGTGGATCCGAAAAAGCGCGAATACTATATGTCCACGGACAACGCCATGCGCGCGAAAATCACTGACGAAGCGGGCATCAACTTCATCAAGGACGAGATGGTCCCGAAGCTCAAGGAGAACAAATACGGCGAAGCGTTCCTGAAATACACGGAGGCAATCGAGAAAGAGCTGGACTATTACGCGACGGAGGGCGAACCCTTCGATCCGTCGGCGGGATTTCACCCGCTCGCGGGCATCGCCGCGCTGATTATCGGTCTCCTTGGCGGCTACGGCGTTCGTGCGGCGCTGATTTCCAGCATGAGCAACGTAACGCCGGCGGCGAGAGCCAGCGAGTATCTGGTCGACGACAGCTTCGACCTGACGGACAGCGACGACCGCTTCCTGTTCATGAACGTTACGCGCACGCAGAAGTCGAAAAGCTCCGGCGGCAGCAGCGCGAGGGATGAGAACCACGGCGGCGGCGGCGG
>CACZOL010000140.1 GCA_902782705.1 uncultured Selenomonadaceae bacterium | reverse complement strand
TGCTGTTTCTCTTGACCGGCGGCATTTTTGGCATCGGCACGATCATCGATTTGGTCAAGATTTGCCGGAACAAGTTTGAGGATGAAGACGGACTTCCCATTCGCTCATGATCGGTAAGAAAGGGGAAAGCGATATGAACGGCGCACAGGCGGTTGTCGAGTGTTTGGCGGAGCAGGGGACGGATACGGTCTTCGGCTATCCGGGCGGTATGATTTTGCCGCTTTATGACGCGCTTCGCGACGATACGCGCATCAAGAATATCCTTGTAACGCATGAGCAGAGCGCCGCCCACGCGGCGGACGGCTACGCCCGCGCCAGTGGCAAGGTCGGCGTCTGCATTGCCACGTCCGGCCCCGGCGCGACAAATCTCGTGACGGGCATCGCGACGGCATTCATGGATTCGATTCCGATGGTGGCGATTACCGGCCAGGTGGACACTGCGCTGTTGGGCCGGGACGCGTTTCAGGAGACGGATATTGTCGGCGTGACCATGCCGATTACGAAGCACAATTTCAAGATCAAGGACCCGAAGCAGCTTGTACCGGCCATGCGGGAGGCGTTCGCCATCGCACGGGCGGGGCGCCCCGGTCCGGTGCTGGTCGACGTGCCTCGGAATGTGTTTTTCGCCGAGGTGAATTACACGCCGGAACCGCCGGAAAAGAAACCGCATCATAAACCGGACGCGGACTTCCTGATTTGCGCGGCGGAGGCCGAAGACGTGATGCTGCACGCGAAGCGTCCCGTGGTCATCGCAGGAGGCGGCGTCATTTCCGCGAACGCATCGAAGGAGTTCCGGAAATTCGTCGAGAAATACCGTTTTCCCGTAGCAGAAACATTGATGGGCATCGGAGCCCTCCCCTATTCTCATCCCCAGCTTCTCGGCTTTGCGGGCATGCACGGCAAAAAAGCGGCAAACAACGCCATCGCTGCGGCGGACCTCATCATCGCGGTAGGAAGCCGTTTTGCCGACCGGCAAACGGGCAGTCTCGACAAATACACGAAGAACACGAAATTTATCCATATCGACATCGATCCGGCGGAGATCGACAAAAACATCGCCAGTTCCATCGGCCTCGCGGGCGACATGAAGACGATCCTCGACCTTCTGATGAAGCGCAAACCCGTCACAAAGCTCGATTCGTGGTGGGAGCGCATCGAGGACTGGCGCGAGGAATACGCTTACGACTACAACGTGACACGGCTGACGCTGCCCTGGGCACTGCACCATGTGGCGCGTGCGACGGCGGGCAAGCCCTTCGCGTTCGCGACGGACGTAGGGCAGCACCAGATGTGGTGCGCGCTGCATCTCCATATCGACGAGCCGCGCACATGGCTGACCTCGGGCGGTCTCGGCACGATGGGATTCGGCCTTCCGGCGGCGGAAGGCGCACAGATCGCTTTCGGGAAATCCCGTCGTGTGATTCACGTGGCGGGCGACGGCGGCATCAAAATGACGGGCAGCGAATACTACACGATCGCACGGCTCGACCTGCCGGTGATTTCGTTGATCGTGGACAACACAAGCCTCGGCATGATCCGTCAACTCCAAAAAGTTTTCTATGACGAACGATACACGGCCTGTGAATTCGACTATCCGATGGACTACGTCGGCTATGCGAAAAGCTTCGGCATCGAGGCTGAGGAGGTTTCAACTCCCGACGACTTCGCGGCGGCATTCGACAAGGCGCTGGCGTCAAACAAGCCGCGCGTCATCGTGCTGCATATCCACAGGAGCTTCGTCGAGCCGATGACGAAGGGCGGCGCGCGGATAAACGAGTTCGTAGACTTCAAATGATAATAGCCTTCCCCTTTGGGGGCGGCAACGCGGGAGTCCGGTGGACTCCCCGAACGGTGGCGCCCGAAGGGCGACGGATGAGGTTTTATGACGTATCGACAAATACAAATGTGCCGTGTAAAAACCTCACCCACCGCCTACGGCGGTCCCCCCTCCCCATAGGGGAGGGCAAGGTTATGGAAAGAGAGGCGGGAAGATGCTTCAGGTTTACACGGGCGCGGGCAAGGGGAAAACCACGGCTGCCATCGGGCTCTTGATCCGCGCGCTTGGCGCGGGAATGCGCGTGTATATGATGCAGTTCATGAAAGGACTTGCCTACAGCGAGCAGGACGTCTTGCGCGGCTTCGCGCCGCGCGTCGTCCTCTCGACCACGGGCAAGCCCTTTTTCGTCGCGACGGAAGGAATGCTGTCCGAAGAAGAACGCGCGGCTTGGGGCGACGGCGTCGTGATTTTTGAGCCGGGCAAGCCGCCAAAGGATTATGTTGACATGATCGAGGCGTGCTTCGACGAAGCGG
>CACZOL010000139.1 GCA_902782705.1 uncultured Selenomonadaceae bacterium | reverse complement strand
CGGTTTCGCTTGCTCTGTCGGGCGCTCCACCGGTTGCTCGATCGGCGGACGAGGAGGACGCGGCGGCCTTGGCCCTCCCGGAAACGCAACGTCAGCGGACGCGGTAGACGCGCTGCACGCAGCGAGCAAAAACGCAACAAGCCACTTTGCTTTCATGATGGCTTTCCTCCTTCAGCCAAGATCTCCGAGATTTTTTCCTTCACCATCTGTACAGTGATAGACGCCAAGCAATCAATCCCTTTCGGGCAGGCGCGCTTCCAGCACCAACGGCACGCACGTGAAACCTCTATTGCATTTTGCGGCTGTCCGTACGGACCGTTGCGGTTCGCGTCGGTAGGCCCCATCAGCATAATAGTCGGCCTGCCAAGCCCCGCCGACAGATGTACCGGCCCCGTATCGCCGCCGATGGCAAAACGCGCGCCGCGCAAAACGGCGGCAAGTTGTTTCAACGAAGTCTTTCCTATAAGCTCCACGGGCGGGATTTCGGCCTGCGCCATAATCTCCGCAGCCAAGCTCTCATCCACCGCGCCGCCGCCCACAAGCACGGGAATGATTTTTCTGTCGTACAGCCAATCAGCAAGCGCAGCATAAGACGCTGTCGGCCAGCGCTTATTCGGCCAGTTCGCACCGACGGCAAGTACCGCGTAATCCGCGTTTTCCGGCACGCCGCCCCGAACAAGCAATTCTTTTGTGATTTTTTCATCTTTCTCGGACACGACCATCGGGAATTTTACCGTATCGACGCGACACCCAATTTCCCGCACTACATCAAGATACCGCTCTACGATGTGACCGTTCGCATGCGGACCACGGACAGGGATACTGACCTTATCGCTCATTTCCCGCATATTGCATGTGCCGAGGCGACGCGGCGCACCGGAAAAATATGCCAACGCTGCCGACTTTCCCAACCCTTGCAAGTCCAGCGCTATGCCGAAATGCCCCTCACGGAGTTTTTTCCGCATCGGCCCGAAATTTTTAAGAAAACCGCCCAAAGACTTGAATTTCTTTTTTTCAAACAACAAAATCTCGTCGATATAAGGATTGTCGACGAGAAGCTCTCGCGCCGGAGGCTCCACCACCCATGTCACCCGCGCACTGGGAAACGTCTCTTTGATCGCGTAAGACACAGGCAGCGCATGGATCACGTCGCCGATGGCGCTGAGCTTGACAATCAAGATATTCATACATCGCTCGCCTTAATTTTCTCAATGACGCTCGTCGTCGAATGCCCGTCGACAAAAGGAATGAATTCGACGCGGCCGCCTGCCGCCTGCACAATCTTCGCTTCCGGCAGCGTGTCGATCGTATAGTCGCCGCCTTTCACATAAACGTCGGGGCGAATGAGCCGGATCAATTCTTCCGCCGTCGGCTCGTCAAAGATCGTCACGACGTCCACCGCCCGAAGGGCGTCCAACACCTCGGCGCGGTCTTCCTCGGAAACGATCGGGCGCCCTTCGCCTTTCAGCCGCCGCACCGACGCGTCGCTGTTCAGGCCGATGACGAGGAGATCGCCCATGGCGCCCGCCGCCGTCAAATAGCGGACATGCCCCGCGTGCAGGATGTCGAAGCAGCCGTTCGTGAAAACGATGGTCGCGCCCTCCGCCCGCACCGTATCGCAGGCATCCTTAATAAATCTACGCGGAATGATCATAATAATTCTCCTATCGCTATGTCATTTTAACTGTTTCGCCGCCGCAGCCCGCAGCTCCTCGGCGCTGACCGTCGCCGTACCGAGTTTCCGCACCGCGACGCCCGACGCAACATTGGAAAGCCGCGCCGCGTCCTCCGGCGACGCGCCTGCCGCAATCGCAAGAATAAACGCCGCGACACAGGTATCGCCCGCGCCGGACACGTCAAAGACTTCGCTCTTGTCCACGACGGGGACGTGAACTGCGCGGCCCCCTTCCAGACAAAGCGTCATACCTTTCTCGCCGCGAGTCACAAGTACGCCTTTCGCCGAAAGCTCCGCCCGGAGTCTTTCTCCCGCCGTGCAAAGCGACTCCTCGTCCAAAAACGGCTGATTCATCGCGTCGGCAAGCTCCGCATCGTTTTGTTTCACATAGGACGCGCCGGTGAATCTCCGAATCGCATAGCGTGAATCGACGATCGTCGGTATGCCGCGCGACTTGCAGTCCTCCAGTATATCCCGCGCCAAATCTTCCGGCAGTACCGCGCCGCCATAATCGGACAGCACGACGCCCTCCGCCGTCTGCACGGCCGCAAGCGCTCTTTTGCGAACCTGCGAAAAAACAGCCGGTGAAAGCGGCGATCTGTCTTCCTTGTCGATGCGGACAATCTGCTGACTGACCGTCGCCCGCCCGCCTGCAATGACGCGCGTCTTCGCCGTCGTCGGGCGCGCCGCGTCCGTGACGAGTCCGGAAAGTTCCACGCCGCGCTCCGAAAGGATTTCCCGAAGTCCGGCAGCCGCCTGATCGTCCCCGACGACGCCAACCGCCGATGCTTCGCCTCCAAGCGTCGCCACATTGTGCACAACGTTCGACGCGCCGCCGGCGACGATGCGCTCCTCCTGATGCTCAAGTACCAACACCGGCGCCTCTCGGGATATCCTTGCGATCTTGCCGGTCAGATACACGTCGGCAATCATATCGCCGACGATCACGATTCG
>CACZOL010000138.1 GCA_902782705.1 uncultured Selenomonadaceae bacterium | reverse complement strand
TCGGGGCGTAGCCCAGTTTGGTAGAGCGCTTCCTTGGGGTGGAAGAGGTCGTCGGTTCAAATCCGGTCGCTCCGACCATATATGAAAACGAAAAGACGCATGATGATTTCATGCGTCTTTTGCTTTCGAAACGATTTTATTCGTTATCTTCTATCAGTTTTTTTATGCGCTCTTCGTCAGGTGTGACGGAGAGCGTTTTTTGGTGCGTGAAAATGACGAAGCCCGGTTTGGCGCCGGAAGGTTTCTTGACGAAGCGGCAAAGGGTATAGTCGACGGGAATGTTCGACGAGCCCGCGGCTTGACTGAAATGCGCGGCAAGAGACGCAGCGAGGAGCAACGTTTCTTCGCTTGGCGTGTTGCCGTTTGTCCGCA
Source organism: uncultured Selenomonadaceae bacterium (assembly GCA_902782705.1). Taxonomy (GTDB): domain Bacteria; phylum Bacillota; class Negativicutes; order Selenomonadales; family Selenomonadaceae; genus RUG12372. The sequence goes on along the minus strand of CACZOL010000138.1, from coordinate 7,832 downwards.
AAATCACATGGGAGCCGGGAATGTCTTTCGTATGCAGCCAGACGTCGTCCGAAGCGGCCACGCGAAAAGTCAGACGGTCGTTTTGGCTGTTGTTCTTTCCGACGAGGATTTCGGAGCCGTCCTGGGCATGGAAGCGAAGGGGCTCGGAAGGTTTTTCTCCCGTCTTCTTTTTCCGTGATTCGCGTAAAAGTCCGGCGGCAATCAGCTCTGAGCGTATGTCGGAAAGTTCGCTGAGGCTTGCGCAGGCAGAGAGGGAAAGTTCGACGCTTTCCAGGTAGCGAATGTTTTCCGCGCAGGCGGAAATTTGCTCCGCGAGCAGTTTTTCCGCGCGCCGCAGCTTTCCGTATTTTTTGTAGTAATCCTGGATATTCTGCCGTACCGTCAGCCGACGGTCGAGGACGATGACGACCGTGCTCCCGTCCGTTGCATAAAGGTCGGGCAGTTCCGCTTGGTCGTCTTGATGGTCGACAAGCTGATAATGATAGGTTGTCAATATATCCGCTTTTTTTCGGAATTCGTCCGCATTTTTGGCGTCGGCGGCTTCTTCGTGCAGTTTTTCCAGTTTGTTTCGCGCACGCCGCAGCTCGTTTTTGACGAGTTTTTGAAATCGTTCTTTGTCCGGCGGCGCGTAGCTTCCAATCAACGCATCTGCGCGGGCGAGCATATGGCTCATATCGGAGAAGCGTTCTTCCTCGGCGTCCGTAAAACCATGCAGCGGAAAAGCCGACATAGCGGCGAGTTTTCCATTATCTCCGCGCAGCAGAACCGTGGGCAGCGTTTCGTCTTTCAGTGCGGCGACTGTTTCGGCGAAAGCGGCGCGAAGAGATGAAAAATCAGCATTGTCGAGGTCGCCGACAAGGACGTCGGGAGCGAGACCGGCGCAGAACGCAATCTCTTTTGCCGTGACGGGGCCGACGCCAAGGCAGACGTCGCTGATCGCTTTTGAGAGTTTCATATCGGAGCGTGCGGAGAGACGTGTGGTAAAATCTTCCGGCAGAGTTTCCAGCGCGTTGAGTTTTCCGCCGTCCGGCGGCGCTTCATACGGCTCACCGGGCAGTACGAGGCGGATGCGGCTGTCGGAAGATCCGACGCGCCGTACCGCGTCGATGACGACGCCGTCGTCAACGAGGATCAGATTCGCGTATTTTCCCATCAGTTCGGCTACGAGCGTTTTTGTCGCGATACGACCGCCGGCGGCGAGCACGTCGACGTCGATCAGGAGCACGCGGTCGAGCCCCTGCTGACGAACGGCGGCGACGCGCCCCGTTTCCAAATGCTTACGGAGCAGCATACAAAAAGACGGCGGCTCGGATGGATTCTCGAGCGGCGCGTCTAAAAGTCGAAGCGCTGGATTTTGCGGGCGAATGGACAGACAGAGCCAAAGATTTTGTCCGGGCTGTCGGACGGAAAGCTGCAAAGTCGAGCGGTTCGGTTGTGTGATTTTGTCTACGCGCGCGCCGACAAGCGCGGCGTTTAGTTCGCGCGTCAGGCGGCACATGGAAAAGCCGTCGAGGCTCATGCAGTTTCCTCCTTATCGGGGACCTTTCTGGCAGCTTGTATTGCCGCAAGTTCGCGTCCCATACGGACGGCGTTTACAATAACGGCGCAGAGACCGGGTAAGGCAGCGAGAGCGGCAAGCCAAGGCGCGGGCAACATATTGCCAGTCGTGGCGAGAATGCCGGAAGACGCCGGGAAAATCAGAAGCGGCCCCAGAAATGCGGCGAACGTATTTTGTCGAATCACGACCAGAAGCCGTTGCAGGAGCGAACGTGCGGTTGGCAAGTCGGGCAGCCCTTTGACCACGAGCGCAGGTAAACGCGGAGAATCTGAGACGGAAGCGGCGTTTTTGTCGCTTTCCGATTCATGGACGACGATTTCGCTTTCGATGATTTGTCTTGCGGCGGGAGGTTCTTCCACATAGGCGGCGGCATCTTTTTTGAGGCACGGGAAAATCGAGCAATCCGCCTGCTTCATGGCAGGACTGTCTTCAGGCAGATTCGCGAACAGCGCTACGTTTTTCCCGTGGGCCTGCAAGAGCTGTATTTCGCGGACGAGATCGGCGGTACGAATACTGTGTCGAAAATCTGGAATGCCGAGTTCCTTTGCAAGAGCTTTCGCAGTACGCGGTCCTTCGCCGATCATCAGGACTGTTCCAACGCCTTGACTGGCGAGGGCATGGACAGTTTCCAACGTGTCTTCTTCGAGCTCATATTCATAGGCAATGATTCCCTTGGCGTTTTTGCCGTTGCTGACATAAAGAATCGTCTTTCCTTTTTCGGCGAGCTGGTCATCCTTGGTCAAAAGGTTCGCGCTGATACGAACGTCTTGCGATTCGATCCAATCTTTGCGTCCGACGCGAATCGGCGCGCTGTTCATCAGGACTTCCGCGCCTTCGCCCGGAGATTCGTTGAAAGCCGCAATACGTCCGTATTTTGCGCGCAGGCGGATTGCGTGCTCGGAAATCGCTTTCGCAATCGGATGGCGCGAGCCTGATTCGGCGGCGGCGGCAAGGGACATAAGCGCCGAAAGCGTAATTCCCTCGGGTACGATGTCGGTAATCTGGGGTTCGCCGCGCGTCAGGACGTCCGGCTTGCTGAGTACGAGCGTATCGGCGGAAGCGGCAGCCTCGATGGCACGAAGGCTTTTCAAGGAAACGCCATGCTCGTCCAGCAATGCGGCGCTGATCCAAAGCGGGACCGTCTCAGCGAGCGGAAGGGCGCAGGGCGCGGCGGAGAGGGCCAGAAACAGGCAGAAAGCGGCGATGAAAGGTAGCGAGACGCCAAGCAGGCCCCACGCAAGCCCCGTGAGAATGACGACGGCAAGGGATAAAAGGACAGCATAGCCGGAGATCGGGCTGAGAGGCAACGCCATGTCATTCTCGGGAATCGGGGCGGCGGAAACGGCATGTGTAAGCAGGATGGAAGCGCGTGCACGCAAAAGGTCGCCTACGCCGAAAAAGAACGTCCAAAGACCGATGAGCTGGAAATAAGAAGGAAACTCATCGCCCAAGGCGCTGAACGCAATCAACGCGCTCATTGCGCTCGCGTAAAGAGGGCTTTCGGAGAAAATGCCTGCCGTCCAGTCAAAGAACAGCGGCAGGACGCCGAGGACAAACGCCGAAAGCGATGAGACGGCAATCAACGTTTCCGAAGCGGGGCGGCGACGGCGAAGCTGATCGAAAGCACGGCGATAGATCGGATATTGGTCGCACATCAGAAGCAGGGCGGCGCAACATTCGACAAGTCCTGCGTTTTGGGCGAGCATATCGAATGTATTCGACCAGTTCGGTGCGTACAGGCGCGACCATGCATAGAGCGACGGGAGCGCAGCGCAGCCGAATAACGCCGACAAGAGCGGCAGGGCAATCAAAAAGCGAATCAACGTTTTTCTATAGGCAGGATTTTTCATAAAAGAGTTCTCCTAAAAACACATTTCATATCTTATTATTATGAACCGTGAACGCGTCGATTGTCAATTCATGGAATGGCAAATTTCTCCGTCGGCGATATTTTCACGCGTACGCAAAAATGATATAATGAAGAGCAATTCGATGGCGAATTGTCATGTCGCACATATTTTCGGAGCGGAGGTAGAGCTGCAATATGGTTCAGATCGAGGCGAACGCCAAGATCAATTTGACGCTTGATATTTTGGGTGTGCGCCCCGACGGCTATCACGAAGTCGCGATGGTCATGCAGTCGGTAGGCCTTTTCGATACGATTCGTCTCGCGCGGCGGCAGAGCGGGATCGATCTGCAGATGGACGCGGCGGAGATTCCGACGGACGAGACGAATCTCGCGTGGAAAGCGGCCCGTTTGTTTCTCGATGTATACAAAATACAGTCCGGCGTTTCCATTGAAATTGAGAAGCGGATCCCGATTGCGGCGGGACTCGCAGGCGGTTCCACGGACGCAGCAGGCGTACTGATTGGCATGAACCGGTTGTTTGCGCAAGGGCTTTCAGTGCAGGCGCTTTGCGCGCTGGGTGAGCAGCTCGGTTCGGACGTGCCGTTTTGCGTCGAGGGAGGCACGATGCTTGCTACGGGACGCGGCGAGATATTGCGGCGTCTGCCGGATTTGCCGTCGCTTTTTGTCGTGCTGGCAAAGCCGCCGGTTTCTGTCTCAACGGCATGGGCGTACAAGACCTACGATCAGGTTGGCACGATGCGGCACCCCGATACGGAAGCGATGCTCGCGGCGCTGAAAGAAGGAAGCGTCGAAGGAATTGCGGGCGGGCTGGCGAACGTCCTTGAAGAGGTAACGATGAAAGTGCACGCGGTCGTCGGCGATTATAAACGCGCGCTTTCGGAAAACGGCGCGATTGCGAGCCTGATGTCGGGCAGCGGGCCGACGGTTTTTGCGCTGGCGCGGACAAGAGCGGACGCCGAGCACGCAGCGGCGGCGCTTTCCGCCCGTCATCCCGAGGCGAAAATCTTCGTCGTGCCGGCGGCGGGACGAAATAACATATAATGTAAATTTTGAATGAAGGAAGATGAATGTATGGACAAGAGAAGATTGGCGCCCATTCGACTGGACAGCTATCAGCCCCTTCGGGAGGTCGTTTGCGAGACGCTTCGCGATGCAGTGCGGCGCGGCGTTTTGCAGCCGGGTGAGCGCCTGATGGAAATACAGCTCGCGGAAGAGCTTGGCGTAAGCCGGACGCCGGTGCGCGAAGCGATTCGCAAGCTCGAAATGGAAGGGTATGTTATCATGATGCCCCGGCGCGGCACTTACGTCGCAGATCTTTCGATTCGCGACGTAAACGAAGTCTTTGAGATTCGAACGTCGCTGGAGTCTCTGGCAAGCGGGCTCGCGGCGGAACGCATCACCGAGGACGAACTGGAAAAACTGCAGCGCCTTTTGGTGGAAATCGGTGCACATATCAAAAACGGGGATATGGAAAGTATCGTTCGCACGGATACGGAGTTTCACGATTTGCTGTATCAGGCGAGTCGAAATAAGCGCCTCGTCGGTATTATCTCGAATCTGCGGGAGCAGCTTACGCGCTTCCGCACGACGTCGATGTCGTATCCCGGGCGTCTCAAAGCGACACTGGAGGAGCACAGGAACATCGTCGAGGCCATTGCACAGGGAGACGAGAAGGCTGCGCGCAAAGCGGCCGAACACCACATGGAGAAATCGGAACAGACGCTTCTCGCGAGCATGAAAGGCAAAGAACACGAAGACAAAGAATAAGGAAACGGTGAACGTTTCCATGAGGGAGAACGAGAGATGACAGGATTCATTACGGTGATTTTGGCGGCGGGCAAAGGGACGCGCATGAAGTCGGCCCACCCGAAAGTATTGCACAAAGTATGCGGTAAGGAAATGGCACGCCATGTGCTGGATGCGGCGAAAGCGGCGGGGTCGAGGCGAAATATCGTCGTCGTCGGGTTTGGCGCGGAGGAAGTCAGAGCGGCTTTGGGCGACGCAGAGATCGTCGTACAGGAAGAGCAGCTTGGCACGGGGCATGCGGTACTTCAAACGGAACCGCTGCTTCGGGAAGAGAAAGGTACGGTCGTGGTGCTTTGCGGCGATACGCCGCTTTTGACGGACGGGCTGGTGAAAAAGCTCTATGAGGAACATGAGCGCTCCGGCGCGAAGGCGACAGTGTTGACGGCAATCATGCCCGACGCGACAGGATACGGACGCGTGATACGGACAGCAGGGGGCGACGTGGAAAAAATCGTTGAACACAAAGATGCGACGGAGGCGGAGCTCGCAGTGCGCGAAGTAAATTCCGGCATTTATTGTTTCGATAAGGAAGCGCTGTTCTCCGCGTTGAAAGAAGTCGGCTGTGACAATGCGCAGGGCGAGTATTATTTGCCGGACGTGCTCTCGATTTTGCGCGGGCGCGGCGAAAAGATCTGGGCGGCGGCGGCGGATGACTACGAGGAAACTCTGGGCGTCAATTCGCGGGCGCAGCTCGCCGAGGCGGAAAAGATACTGCGCCGCCGCAAAAATCTCGCACTGATGGATAGCGGCGTCACTTTGATGGACCCGGATTCCACTTTCGTCGACGCCGACGTCGCAATCGGACGCGATACGGTCATTTATCCTTTTACTTGGCTGGAGGGTAAGACGAGCGTAGGTGAGGGGTGTACGCTTGGCCCGTCGAGCCGCTTCACGGACGTCAAGATCGGTGACGGCGTGACCGCGCATTTTGTTTATGCGCATGAATGTGAGATCGCAGACGGCGTAACAATGGGGCCGTTCGTTCATATCCGCCCCGATTCGCACATCGCGAAGGACGTGAAAATCGGGAATTTTGTCGAGGTCAAAAACTCCACGGTCGGCGAAGGATCGAAATTGCCGCATTTGCAATATATCGGCGACTGCGATATGGGCGCAGGGGTCAATATGGGGTGCGGAACGATTACCGTCAACTATGATGGCAAAACGAAATTCCGTACAAAAATCGGCGATAATGCCTTTGTCGGCTGCAACTCGAATCTCGTCGCGCCCGTTTCCGTCGGCGACGGCGCTTACGTCGCAGCCGGTTCCACCATCACGAAGGATGTGCCGCCGGACGAGCTGGCCGTGGCTCGGGCCCGTCAAAAAAATATTCCGAATTGGCCCGACAAGAGAAAAGAATAATCAGATAGGCAAATTTTGTCTATCGACAAAATCTGAACAATGGCGTTATAATTAAAACGTAGTTCGAAGGTCACGATTGACCTTGGGGGAGGCAAACTATGGAATCACAGTATGAGACTCTTTGCATCTTGTCAGGCACGGCGAATCCGAAGCTGGCGCAAGACATCGCGCAGCATATCGGCATTTCGCTCTGCGATGCGCTCGTAAGCCGCTTCAACAACGGCGAAACACAGGTGATGATCAACCAGAGTGTGCGAGGCAGGGATGTATATATTATTCAGCCGACTTCGCAGCCGGTCAACGACAGCCTGATCGAGCTCTTGATCATGATCGACGCCTGCAAGCGCGCATCAGCGCACAGCGTCACGGCAGTCGTTCCGTATTATGCATACGCGCGTCAGGACCGCAAGACGCGCGGGCGCGAGCCAATCTCGGCGAAGCTCGTCGCGAATTTGATCGAGACGGCGGGCGCGAACCGTGTCGTCACCGTCGACCTGCACGCGGGGCAGATTCAAGGCTTTTTCGATATTCCCGTCGACCATTTGGCGGCGGCTCCGGTGCTCGCCGAATATTTCCTGCAAAATCACGCCTTTGACAACGCGATTGTCGTATCACCCGATCTTGGCGGCGTAACGCGCGCGCGTGTGCTTGCCGACCGTCTGCATACAGGCATCGCGATTATCGAGAAACGACGCCCAGAGCCGGGTAAGGCGGAAGTCATGAATCTGATCGGCGACGTCAAAGGCAAGACCGCAATCATGATCGACGACATCGTGGATACGGCGGGCTCCCTTTGTGAGGGGGCGAAAGCGCTGAAAAAATTCGGTGCGGCAGAAGTTTACGCCTGCTGTTCCCACGCGATCTTGAGCGATCCGGCGGTGCAGCGAATCAACGAATCCGAGCTGAAAAAGCTCATCATTACCGATACGATACCGCTTCCGCCCGAGAAACAATCGGACAAGCTCGTGGTGCTCTCTCTGGCCGACGCCATCGGCGACGTGATCAAGAGCATTCACACGCACAGCTCCGTCAGCGAACTTTTCAAATAAAACGCGTAAAAAACGGCGCATTCAGCGCCGTTTTTTTATAGACGCAGAAAGGAAATACAACATGATTACAACGGAAGACGAAAAAATCGTCGACGAGGTGCTGGAAGAATTTGCGGAGCTTGCGAAGATTCCGCGTCCGTCGCTTCATGAAAAAGCGGTCAGCGATTATCTTTTGGGGGTGTTTCGC
>CACZOL010000137.1 GCA_902782705.1 uncultured Selenomonadaceae bacterium | reverse complement strand
TTCCGCTTCGTCCTTGCATTTCGTAGCGTCTTCAAACATCCGCAAAACATGATTGCGGATTGCGACAGCCTGTTGCAGCGTCTTCATACCAAAGGAATTTCGTGCAACGCTTTCCATGCCGAAAAAATTTGTCGTCGCGCCCGCCGCAAGCACAAGATAGTCATAAGGTACTTCGCCATGATCGGTGATCAGCATCTTGCGCTCGGTATCAAAATTCTCCGCATGCGCCATGAAGAACCGCACGTTTTTCGTATTGCGGAAAAATGCGCGAATCGGATACGCGATCTCGTTCTCGTCCAGCTCCGACGTTGAAAGCTGATAGAGAAGCGGCTGGAACACATGAAAATTATTCCTGTCGATAATCGTCACATCGACGGGAAGCGCCGCCAATTTCTTCGCCACCTTGACGCCGCCGAACCCCGCGCCGACAACGACAATATGCGGTCTTTTTTGGTCTGCCATGAGTAATCCCTTGTCCTTTCTGCTTTCCCTTCATTAAAATATCTGGAACAGTATATCACATCCATGCGAAAAAGCAAGCCAACGACTTGCCGTAAAGTAAATATCACTTTAATCACAAAAAAACGATTCTTCACGCAGCAACTGGTTCGTGAAGAATCGCCATCCACATTTCCGTTTTTAATTTTCCATCATCGACGCTGCAATCGCAGCGCCGAGAGACGCGCCTCCCGTAACATGGAGAATTTGAACATTTTTCGCCTCGTCTTTCAAGAGTTCCTGCATTGCATCCTGAAGAGCGATGCGCGCAACCGCCATGTGCGTGAAGAACGATCCTTCGACCGCAATATTATGCACGCCGATTGGACCGTCACCGATAATGTGACGAAGCGTTCCAACATAAACGGCGGCAGCAATACGCGCTGAACGTCGGACGATGGCTTCCGCCAACGCTGCCAGTTCCTTCAGTTGTTCCGCTGTCAGCTGGGTGCCCGCCATATGGCGAAGAAGCGTTGCGCCCTCGCCCTGAAGGATAGCCGACAAATCTTCTCCCGTTACCGCGGGAAAACTTTCGCCGAGAATGTCGCCGAACGCACGTGAAAAAAGTGCGCCAAGATAACGGCCTGACACCATCTTCTCTAAAATTTGCGCGCCCGCCTTTTCCGACGCCTCGTCCAAAGCGCGATCATACTCATTTTGATCGAGCCAGCCGAAATTTCCCGCCTCTAAATTCATGACCGTCGGCGGCTTTTCTCCGCCGAACCGTTCCAAATAACAAGCGTTAAATCCCGTCGCGTAGATTGAGCCAATTGTCACATCGTCCCACTGATAAGCAGCCGCCAAAAGCACGGCAACCGTGTCGTTCAAGATAGCTGCCGGACGCACATTGACGAGTCCTCGCGCCTCCATCGCTTCGCGCAATCGCTCGTTGACCCAGCGACCCTCAACATCGGGAACTGCCAGCTCTTTCGTCCACGAAATCAGCTTCGCATCCCGAGGCGAATCCTGCGTTGAAGGAAAGGAGAACGTATGGCCGAGACGATATTGTTTCTCATGGTCGCCGCCGATTACGGAATCGACAATTTCTGCAAGAAAATCAAAAAGTCCCGCCGCCGTCGCGCCTTTGTCAGCGTGGTTGTATCTGCCGGGCGCAATCAACGGCTTTGCCACCCGCGCAGCCATCTCATACTTTCCGCCGCCGAACAAGCGCACACGGTCCGCCCGAACATTCGTCCCCCCGAAATCAAGCGCAATATACTCTCCCTGTTCCTCGCCCGTCGGCAAACCAAGGTACGAAGGCAACGGCTTCAGGGTCGATTTGGCATTTCCTGCCAAGCCCTTGTCAATCTCGTTTCGGAACACGTCCACGGCAGCGATCATTTCTTCCGGTCCAAAAGAAAATGACGCAATCGCTTCCCGTGCTTTTTGTGCGTTCCACTCCATACTATCATCTCCTTCGCTTCTGATTTACACAAACGCTAAAAGCTTTCAGTTATATTCTGGGGTTCCGACTCCGCCTCGTCGCCGATTTCCTCATGTTCTTCTGCCAGTTCTTTCTTCAGCCGGACTAATACGCGCGTGATACGCACATTATCCACTTCCTCGACGAAAAAGGCGTTTCCTTCCAGCCATGCAAACTGTCCCACGCGCGGCGGCGTTTCACCCTGCGCGTAAACCCAGCCGCCAATCGTATCGACATTATCCACGTCAAGCGAAAGCTCCAAAATATCGTTAATTTCATCAATTGGGAGCTTCGCGTCCACCGAATAAATCAAAGGTCCGCGCCGCTCGACCACCGGACGCTCCTCGTCGAACTCGTCCTGAATGTCGCCGACGATTTCCTCTACGATGTCTTCAATTGTCACCATACCGGCCGTACCGCCGTATTCATCGACGACGATTGCAAGCTGCTCTCGTTTTTTTTGCAGCGTCTTTAAAAGGCGCGAGACAGCCATTGTTTCCGGCACGATCAACGCCTCACGCGCTAAAAGGCGAAGATTCGGTGCTTTTCCGCTTCTCAAAGGTTCCATCAAGTCTTTGATATGCAAAAAGCCGATAATATGGTCTTTATCCTCGCGGCAAATCGGGTACCGAGTCAGCTGTTCACGAACCGCGATCCCGACATTTTCCGAAACGCCTTTTTCCAAATACAAACAAACCATATCGGCTCGCGGAATCATAATATCCCGTACTTCTTTGTCGGCAAAATCGAATACGTTATCCACGAAATCATATTCCGTCTTGTCG
>CACZOL010000136.1 GCA_902782705.1 uncultured Selenomonadaceae bacterium | reverse complement strand
GCCGGTATTACGCAGAGGATTTTCATTCTCTCGTCTCAGTCCTTCCAATACACGTTTTGAAAAACGATGGCTATTCCCTTGATACCCCGCCGAGGGATTTTCGTCAGGCAAGGCGAAATATGCCCGTGGCATATTTCGGAAAGCAAAGCCGCAGTCAAAGCACTGCGTCGCGCGTCATCTGACACAGCATGACGGAAAAAACCGGCAGGGGCTACTTATGCAGCTTCTCTTTTAAGCTTTCCTTCATGAGGCGGATAAATTCCTCTTCCCCGTCGCGGAACATGACTTCTACGCTGACGACGTAAATGGGGATCTTGAAGTCCGCGCGCTCCCGCAAAAGTTCCGCCGGCACTTTGACGGCGTCCTTTTCCGTAATGACGATGGCCTCCGCGTCCAAAAGCAGCGCCTGCGCCGCCACGTCGAGCATTTCCTGCACCGTATAGTCGTGGTGGTCCGGAAAGCGCAAACTCTCGATGACGACCGCCCCGATATTGGAAAGCGTCTGCTCGAAGGACGCCGGATTACCGATAGCGGAAACCGCCATGACGCGTTTTCCGCGCATCTCGGCCACGTCGACGCCGGGGCTTGCGATATTGCCCGCCCATTCCTCGAAACGCACAAAGCCCTTCGGCTGATGGACGCTTTCGACGACGAGCGCGTGCCCGTTTTCCTCTTGAATGATGCGATGGATATATTCGCGCGATTCTTCCGTCGCCTGATCCACCTTCGTCAGCAGGCAGACGTCGGCGCGGTCGATATGGGAAATAGACTCGCGCAGCGTGCCGCGCGGCAGGATATATCCGTTGCCGAACACGTTCACGGCGTCGATCAGCAGGATTTCCATATCGCGCTCCAGCATCCAATGCTGATAGCCGTCGTCGAGGATCGCAACTTCCGCGCCGAAATGCTCGATGGCGTAGCTTCCTGTCTGATAACGTTCCGGACCGATCAGCACCGGAACGCCCGGCAAATGTTTCGCAAGCATGAACGCCTCGTCGCCTGCATCTGTCGCGTTCATGTGAAGCGTCTGCCCGTCGGACACGACGCCCACATCGCCTTTCCATTTCGCTCGATAACCGCGGTTCAAGATGACGACGCGATACCCGAGGTCTTGGATTTCCTTCGCGAGGCGCTGCGCCGTCGGCGTCTTGCCCGTGCCGCCCACCGTGATGTTTCCAAGACTGATGACGTAGCAATCGAGTTTTTTCCTGCGGAAGATGCCGATCTTGTATCCCGCGAGACGCAGATTGACAAGTCCGCCGTATATGAGCGAGAACGTATAGAGCACTGCAAGGAACAGCTGTACCAAGATGCCATGTACGTCGTCGCTGTGAATGATTTGATAGAAGAACGTCTGGAAGTTTTCAACCTTGTCCGTGGACTTGATCTGCCAGCTGGCAAGACGAACCTGCTCGACTCTGTTCAGCAGTTCGTGGAGCAGCACCGCGCTGCGCCGCGCCGCGCCCTTGTTCTCATTGATGATGGCCAAGGTCTCGCGCTCCATGCGTTCGCGTTCCTCCGCGTCCGCAAAGAGGCGAACCGCCGCTTCCTGCAATTCGTCTTGATTCTGCACCGTCACGACGGCGTTTCGCTTGGTGAACAGCGAATGGATTTCCTTGAAGTTGACCATGTTGTAGCCGACGATGATGGCCTTGCCGTGGGCCGCCGGCTCCAAAATATTGTGTCCGCCATGGGCGATCAGGCTGCCGCCGACATAGATGACGTCGCCGATACTGTACACCTTGCCCAACTCGCCGATGGTATCGAGCACCACGATGTCGTGCCCTTCGGACGGATGCTCCAAAAGCTCCGTGCGCCGCGCGACGGAAAAACCCGCCCGCCGGCAAATCATGAGGACTTCCCGGGTTCGCAAAAGTTCACGGGGCGCGATGACCAGTTTCGCGTTCGGCAGCTTTTCGCGAATCCCCCGGAACGCATGAAGCACGTAATCTTCCTCGCCTCGATGCGTCGACCCCGCGAGAAAGATGCCGTCGTTTTGCGTCAGCCCCATTTCTTTCAACAGCTGCGTCTTTTCTTCGGCGCCGACGTCCGTGTAGGTCTGGTCATATTTCGTATTGCCCGTGACGATGACGAGGTTCGGATCTGCGCCGAGGCGTATGATATACTCGGCGTCGATCGGCGACTGCATCGCGAATTTCTGGATGGTGCCGATCATTTCATCTTTCAGGCTGTAGAGATAACGGTACCGCTTCACGCTCTTGTCGCTGATGCGGCCGTTGATCATCATGACCGGGATACGCATTCGGCGGCATTCCCGCAGGAAGTTCGGCCAAAGCTCCGTCTCCACCGGCATGAAAACACGCGGCGTGATTCGGCGCACGACGCTCGCCGCGAGGAACGGCAGGTCCAGCGGGAAATAAAGGATACTGTCCGCATCCTTTATGATGCGGTTTGCCATCTCGTAGCCGCTGGTCGTCACCACCGAGACGAGAATCGGGCTCTTCGGGAATTCATTGCGAAACTCCTTGATCAGCGGGCTTGCCGCCACGATCTCGCCGACCGACGCCGCGTGCACCCATATACAATTTTTCTTCGCGACCTTTTCCAGCGCGTCCTCGGGGAAAAAGCCGAGACTCTGCCGGATGCGCTCGATGAATCCCCGTTCGCGGATGGCGCGCACCAAGAATACCGGAATGATGAGCATCACTACAATGATAGCCGCGATATTGTATAGAAACTGCATTGCGTTACCCCTTTTTAGATAGAGTGGAGTGTGGAGAGTGAAGAGTTGGG
>CACZOL010000135.1 GCA_902782705.1 uncultured Selenomonadaceae bacterium | reverse complement strand
GTCGAAAAGGTCAATCATCCGGCGGTCAAGACGCACCCCGACCACAAGCTCTACAAGAAGTATTTCCCGAATGGCGGCGCGACGATCTTTACCTTTGAGATCAAGGGCGGCGCGAAGGCGGCGGAGGTCTTCATCAACCATCTGAAGATCTTCTCGCTGCTGGCGAACGTCGCGGACGTGAAGTCTCTCGTGATCCATCCCGCTTCCACGACGCATTCGCAGATGACGGAGAAGGAGCTGCTCGAAAGCGGCATCACGCCCGGCACGATCCGTCTCTCCATCGGCACCGAGCACATCGACGATCTGCTGTGGGATTTGAAGCAGGCGTTCGCGGCGCTGGATAAATAATCTCCAATTATATAGGAAAGAAAACGGTGAAGGATGTTGAAAATGAAACAAATGATAACGGCAACGCTGGCGCTCATGATGATGACGGCGACGGCGCTGGCTGCGCCTGTCCGCGACGGAGCCGGCACACAGGAATACGCGCCATATCCGGCAGCGAGCTATGCCTGCTGCTGCGGCGGCGAACCCGGCAACGACCAGAAGCCGCAGGGTAAATAACGCACGAAAAAAAATGCACCCGCAAACGCGGGTGCATTTTTTTTGCGAAATCTTTCGGGAATGAAATACCATAGCGAGAAATTTTTTCGTCTGCCCAGGAAGCGGAAGCGAAGTCGTAGTAATAGCCAACTACGTCGAGCTTTCGCTGACACAGGCAGACGGGAAAAGGGGCGTATGGTTTAATATCCTACCGAGATGGCCCAACCGTCGCCCATCTCCTGATAGTAGGTGCGCTCGTTCGGGAAGTCGAGGGAATCCTCGTCGTCCACGCGGTGGCTCTGAATGATATAGTAGTTGCCGTCCGCGTCGGGCCACGGCGACACGAACCGCATCGCCCGTTTACACATCTCGCTGCCAAGGAATTGCTTTGCCATGCGCATCGCCATTTCCTGCGTGGAGTCCATTCCCATCGGCGACGCCGGTTTTTTCCGGTTCATGCGCGTGATGCGATGACGGCTTTCCTTCTGGATGGCGGTGTAAACTTTCTGCATATCCTGCCGATAGGTACGGCACAGGGATTTGATCGCGCCGTCTCCCAGCGAGCCCGAAGTCGTGCACTCGACGATCTCTTCGGTGAGCGCCGTCAGCGCTTTGTCGTCCAATGTTTCGAGGGCTTCCTGCAGCGTCAGGCAGTCCCTGATCTCCCACGGCCACACGATTCTTTCCGGCGGGTTTTCCACTGTTTCCGCTTCGACGATTTCCGCCGCGCTTTCCACGACGATTTCCGGCTCCGCTTCCGGCGCTTGCTGTGCGAAAGATTTCGGCGCCGTCTGGGGCGCGTCTTTTGCGAAGGGTTTCGGCGCCGCCGCAGCGTCGTTTTCGACGACGATCTCCGGCTCGGCTTTTCGGAAAAAGCGGATCGCGCTGCTCCGCGCAACCTGCGGTATTTCCTTCGGCGCGCTCGGGGCGGCGATCTCCGTCGCCTCCGCCTCCAGCATCTCGGCTTCCTGCAATTTCTCCGCCTCCGCCTTTTTCTCCATCTCTTCCTGATATTTCTTGACGGCGCGCGCCGTGACTGCGCGGACGGTCACCGCCTCTTCAACGTAAACGGTCGTCGTCTCCCGAAGTTCGTTCAGCGTCACCCCGTCGAAATCGAGGTCGATCTGTTCGCTCTGGTCCTGCGGGTTGCGGGGAAGCAATTCCCACGGCTCTCTTTCCGGCTCCGGCGCGGGTCTTTCCGGACGCGCCACCGCCGGCGGCAGCTCTTCCTCCGGGAAAAGCGCTATCGGTTCTTCCTGTATGATCGGCTCTTGTATCGGTTCCGCCTGCAGCGGGTCTTCTTCTATTTGCGCCTCCGGCGTTTCCTGCTGCGGAACGATTTCCGGCGCTTCCACGCGCAGGAATTCTTCCGCCGTCTCGATGCCGCCGCCCGCCAAAGAGGCGTTCTCCCGCGTTTCTATCTGGACGCGCTCCTCCAGCGCTTCCAAGAGCGGCTTCCCGACGCCGAGCAGGGCGTCCGCGGACAGGAAATCATCAAGGCGGGAAATCACGTCGTCGACGGAAAATCCCGTCTCCTCCGAAAGCTCCCGAAGCTCGTGCAACGTGCAGCCAAGCGGCTGCTGCGGCCTCCGCTTCCTTCTGGCGGCGAAAACGCCGCGTCGGGAGGCTGACGCACATGTATGGATCGCAGTGAACATGTTCACACCAAGCCTTTCGACTGGGGAAACACTGAACAAGGCCGTAAATTGACTTATTCATTGTTTCCCTAAACTACTCCGTAAATTATATCAGAAAGTACCCCCTGCGTCAAAAATCCGTCCGGCGTTTTGCATTATGTATACATTCCCCTTTTTGTAGACATTCCCCTTTTTCTTTCATATAATATACTACCGTAATATTCATTTCAGAGGAGGAATCTTTTCCCATGAACTTATCCATCAAAATTTTCATCGGTCTCGTACTGGCCGTCATTGTCGGCCTGGTCGTGGGACCGGAGGGACTGCCGTTCATCAAGCTGTGGATAGCTCCGATCGGCACGATCTTCATCAACCTGATCAAGATGATGATCGTTCCCGTGGTTCTCACGTCGCTGGTCGTCGGCATGACGAGCCTCGGCGACACGACGACGCTGGGACGTATCGGCGTTCGTACGATCGCCATCTATCTGATCACGACGGCCATCGCGATCCTGATCGGCTTCGTGGTCGCCGGCGTCGGCCAGCCGGGCGCAGGGCTGCAGATGCTCGCCGAGGGCAAGGTCGACGTCAAGGAAGCGCCGAGCATCATGCAGGTGCTGGTCGCGATGATTCCGACCAGTCCGGTGGAAGCGATGGCAAAAGCGCAGATCCTGCCGGTCATCGTGTTCGCCCTGTTCGTCGGCATCGGCATTATCCAGGTCGGCGGCGAGCGCGCGCAGTTCATGATCAAATTTTTTGACGCGGCAGCCGAGACCTGCTACAAGATCATCGCGCTGATCATGAATTTCGCGCCGATCGGCGTTTTCGCCCTGCTGCTTCCCGTCGTCGCGGCCAACGGCCCGAAAGTGCTCCTGCCGCTGATCTCGGTCATCGCCTGTCTGGCCATCGGCTGCGCGATTCACGCGATTGCCGTCTACTCGACCATCGCGCGGCTCGGCGGTCACGTTTCCCCGATGGAGTTTTTCTCCGCCATGTCGGAGGCGATGCTGCTGGCCTTTACGACCTGCTCCAGCGCCGCGACGCTGCCGGTCAACATGAAAAACCTGCAGGAAAAGCTTGGCGCGTCCCGTGAGGTCACGAGCTTCGTGCTGCCGCTGGGCGCGACGATCAACATGGACGGAACCGCGCTCTACAAGGGCGTCTGCTCGCTCTGCATCGCGAATGTATTCAGCGTCGATCTGACGGCGGGCCAGATGATGCTGATCGTCTTCACCGG
>CACZOL010000134.1 GCA_902782705.1 uncultured Selenomonadaceae bacterium | reverse complement strand
CTTCTTGACGACTTCGGCCGAGTTCGCCACGCTCTGCTCGATGCCGTTCATCTTCTCCATGGCGTTCTGCATGAGCTCCGCGCCGTGATCCGCCGCGCCCGCCATCTGCTCGGTGTTCTCTGTGACCGTAGCGGCTTTTTCCGTCATATTGTTGATGTCGATGAACGCCGCGTCGATGTGCTGTTTCGCGCCGTCGACACTGACGAGCTGCTTCTCCATGCCGCCCGCTACCTCGGTAACGGTCTGCGCCACGTGCGTAGCCGCTTCTGCTGCCTGCTGCGAGCTCGCCGTCAACTCTTCCGAGCTGGCCGCTACCTGCTCCGCCGTATGCGTCATTTGCGTGATCAATTCGCGGATATTTTTTGCCATCGTGTTAAACTGTCCGGACATCTGCCCGAACTCGTCGCTGGACGTGACCGCGAGCGGCTCCAAGCGAAGATTGCCTTGCGACATTTCCGCCATGTGGTCAACGAGCCCGAGGATCTGCTTGACGATGGCGTTCGCAAAGAAGAGCAAGGAAACGACCATCACGATGACGCCCACTACGGTCAGAATCCCGTAAATCAGACGCAGCTTGGAAACCTCCGCGAACACAAAGCTCGACGGCGCAGCTACCGCCACGATCCAACCCGTCGACGGCATGGAGTCGTAGCCGACGACCATTTCTTCCCCGCCGACGTTCGACAGGAAATAGCCTTTCTTATTCTGCGCCATCTCGGCGATGTGCTCTTTCAGCATCGCGTTTTCCGTGACCGGCTTCAGACCTTCTTCCTCGTCCGCCGACGCGAGAATGATGCCCGTCTCAGGGTTCAGGATCATCCCTTTGCCCTGTCCCTCATATTTGATCCCTTTCGCTTTGTCATTCAGCGTATCTGCTTTCACCGTGATGCCCAAGACGCCGCTGGTAGCTCCCTGCCGCTTAAACGGAACGCCGCCGCCGATGACCATTTCGCCCGTCGTCTTCGACTTGTAAGGGTCGGTAACCACGGTCTTGTTCTTCTCCTTCGCTTGCTTGTACCAATCGCGGGTACGAAAATCTGACTTTCCGGTCTGGTCGCCGCTTTCGTACGTCATGCAAAAGCCGTCCTCCATGACGTTCAAAAGATTCTTGATTTCCTTGTCCGGCGCGCAGGCCGTCAAGATATCATGACTCCGTGCCACGTTTTCCTTCGAGGCCGGAAGATTCGATAAGATTGCCGCAACGCCCTCGGCCACTTTCATCTTGCCGGTAATCCATCCGTCTGCATCTTCCGCTTCCGCTTTGACACCCGCTGCAATCTGCTTCTCCACTGTGTCCATCACTGCGCTCGAGGCCGTGAAGTACCCGATGACGGACACGATCGCCATGATGAGACCGGCGACGCCTGCCAATGCAAAAAATTTCTGTTTTACGTTCATACCCATGTCCCCCTTGTCAAAAATAAGGATAGCGTATCCGCGAAAAACGGTCGCTTCGCCATGACAGCGGGAAAACACAGACAAGTGACATGGGCAGTCTTTCTCAAAAGCAAACCGCAAAACGGCATACTTTATCCTGCATTATCCATATTATAATATACGCCAAAAAACGATACAAGACAAAAAATCGGAATAAAATCCCAAAATGTTCATGATGATTGAGAAAACCAACCAATGATGATATAATGATTCAGTGTACATACAATGCGACCTTTACGGCGCAAATCCTTTTTCGGACCATTATTTTCGGCACTACATAAAATGATGCTTTCTTTCTACTTGCCGCGCTGTACTTCTATCCTTTCCGACGAGGAATTGCCATGTACTACTATTCTTCCATCGTGCTGCTCGCCGCTTCGATCCTGATGATCGAAAATCACGACATCCTTTTCGGGGGCGACGACAGCCAGAATTCATTAGCCAAAAAACAATACAAGCAGTTTTTGTACGTTGTTTTGGCATATTACGCCACCGACGCGCTCTGGGGCTTCTTTGACAGTCTGCATCTTGTCTCTTGGCTTTTCGCGGACACCCTGATTTATTTTATTGCGCTGGCTGCGGGCGTACTGTTCTGGACGCAGTTCGTAGTCGCCTATCTGGCGGAAGAAAACACGTTCAGCCGCTTCCTGTCCCACGCGGGCCTTATTTTTTTCGCGTCGGTTTGGGCAATCCTCGTTCTTAACTGTTTTATACCGATCTTGTTCTGGTTCGATAACGACGGGACATATCATGCGAACGTCGCGCGATACGCGCTTTTGCTGATCCAGATTCTCTTATTTCTGCTGGCTTCCCTCTACGCCCTTCGCGCCATGACACAGGCGAAAGGCGCGCTCCGCAAACGCTATCGGACCGTTTGCCTGTTTGGCTTGACGATGGCGCTTTCCCTTTCCATCCAGTGGAATTATCCTTTGCTTCCGCTGTATACCGTCGGCTATTTGCTCGGGACGAGCCTCCTGCATTCCTTCGTGGTCATCGACGCGAGAGACGAGTACAAGCAAGAACTGCTGGAATCCCTGCAACGGGAACAGGCGCAGCACAAAGAGCTGAAATCCGCATGGCGTCTCGCCCACACGGATTCGCTGACCGGCATACATAACAAGATGGCGTATGTGGAGGCAGCGGAAAAAAAGGATCGCCAGATTGCGGCGCAGACCTCCCCCCATTTCGCGGTCGCTGTTTTTGACGTAAACGATTTGAAAGTGATCAACGACAAGATGGGGCATGAGATGGGCGACCAATACATCATGCGCGCGTCGCGCATGATTTGCGACCATTTCAATCACAGCCTCGTATTCCGTATCGGCGGCGACGAATTTGCCGCGCTGCTGGAAGGGACGGATTTCGAGAACCGTTTCGCGCTGCATGACAGCTTCGACCGAATGATGGACGAGGCCAACCGGCAAAAAGATGCGCTGGTCGTCTCCATGGGCATGTCGGAATACGACGAAGCGGAAGACGACGCATTCCATCGCGTGTTTGCGCGGGCAGATCACGAAATGTATCTGCGCAAGCAAAAATTAAAACACCTAGCGCAAAAATGAAGGAACGAACACAAAAAATAGGCGGCGCCGAAGCGCCGCCTATTTTGTTGCACTTTATCATACTCTGAACGTGCCCGTCGCGTCCTGGAGTTCCGTCGCAAGATCCGCCAGCGAATGGGACGCCGAAGCGATTTCCTGGCTCGACGCCGACTGCTCTTCCGCCGCCGCAGAAATCGTCTGCGTCTCTTCGCTTGTCGAGCGGCTCACTTCGTCGATGACGTCCATGGCCTCGACGACGCCTTGCATACCCTTCGATACGGTCTGCACTGCGCCGTTGATTTCCTCCATCTCCGACTTGATCGATGCGACGCGCGTCGTGATATCCTGGAACTGCTCGCCCACTTCCCGGAT
>CACZOL010000133.1 GCA_902782705.1 uncultured Selenomonadaceae bacterium | reverse complement strand
TATCATGAAAAAGATGCTTTGCAGTGCGCTATTGGGCGTTACTTTAGCCGTTTCAACTTTTGCGACGGCGAGCGCGAGTATCGGCGGCGAGATTGGCGTCTATGTGCCGGTGGGCGGCGGAGGCGGCTACTCACGGACCGGCGGCGCGGAGGAGAGTTTCGCGTCCTTCACTGTGGATAAGCTCATGCAGGAGTTGACGGTGAAAAAGAAGAGCGGGCGTCTTTTGATGGAACTTCGCATTTCAAACGGCTCCGATACGCCCTATACCGTCGAGCATCGAAATGGGCAGGTTTACGATTTCCTCGTGCTGGACAAGCGTGGTCACGTGTTATGGCGCTGGTCGGACGGCATGGCGTTCACGCAGGCTTTGACAAGTTCGACGGTTGATGCTAAAGGAGAAGTCGTTTACAAAGCGGAGATTAAGCGCACAGACTTCAAGAAATTCAAGGACGACGCCGTGGTGGTAATGGCGTATCTCGTGGACACGCCGTATACGCTTTCTGCTGCGGTGCCGGAAACGACGGAAACGAGTTCGGGCGGCGCTGCGGTTTTCGGTGCGGTCGTGCTGGGCAACGGACCGATTCGCGGTTGGTAACCGGTTTCTGTCGCATGGATATGAAAAGGGAGTTCTGGAAAACCAGAACTCCCATAGTTTTTGAAAGTGGTGCGCTCGGCGGGAGTCGAACCCACGCTTTCAGCTCCGGAGGCTAACGTCCTATCCACTGGACTACGAGCGCAATGTGAATTTTGAACGGAAGCTATTATAACATGAAACAATTTCCTTGTCCAATTCTGTTTCATGAAGACAAAACGGAACCTGCAAAATGTGCGTTTAAATGTTTGGTTTTCATTTCGTTCATAAAAAATTTTCCCGAAACGTTTTCTTAGCGTTAAAGGTGTGGTACAATAGCTTAGCTTGAAGATAGCAAGATATAAGAACGTTATTTCGATAATCTGCCGTTTATTGGAATTGAGGAAGGAGCTTATTTTAGAAATGTGGAGCATATTTGGCGGTTTTTCGCGTGATATGGGTATCGATCTTGGAACGGCGAATACGTTGGTGCATGTGAAGGGCAGGGGAATTGTTCTTCGCGAGCCGTCCGTGGTGGCGATTAAGAGTGATAACGGCGAGGTGCTGGCGGTCGGCGAGGAAGCGAAGCGCATGATCGGGCGTACGCCGGGCAACATTGTGGCGATTCGTCCGATGAAAGACGGCGTTATCGCTGATTTTGACGTGACGCAGGCAATGCTCAAATACTTCATTCGTAAGGCGATGAACACGAAATCGTTTGTTCGTCCGCGCGTTGTAGTCGGCGTGCCGTCGGGTGTGACGGAAGTCGAGAAGCGTGCGGTCATCGATGCGGCGCAGCAGGCGGGCGCGCGTGAGGCGTATTTGATCGAGGAACCGATGGCGGCTGCGATCGGTGCGGGGCTTCCGGTTGAAGAGGCGACGGGCAGCATGGTCGTCGATATCGGAGGCGGCACGACAGAGATTGCGGTCATTTCTCTCGGCGGTATCGTGACGAGCCGTTCGATCCGCATTGGCGGCGACGAGCTGGATTCGTCCATCGTCCAGTATGTCAAGCGCATGTATAATCTGATGATTGGCGAGCGCACGGCGGAAGAGGTCAAGATGGCTATCGGTTCGGCGATTGTCGAGCCGGCGACAGACAGGGCCATGGATATCCGCGGGCGCGATCTCGTCAGCGGATTGCCGAAGACTCTGAATATCAAGGCGAGTGAAGTTCGCGACGCGCTGAACGAGCCTATTTACAAAATCATCGATGCGGTGAAGGGAACGCTTGAGAAGACACCGCCGGAACTGGCGGCTGACGTGATGGATCACGGCATCATGATGACGGGCGGCGGCGCGCTTTTGACGAATCTTGACAAGCTGCTTTCCCGCGAGACGGGAATGCCGGTACTGGTGGCGGAGGACGCGCTTTCCTGCGTAGGAGAAGGCACAGGGCGTTCCTTGGAGAACATTGAACTTTTGAAGCGCGTGGTTATGACGACGAAGAAGCTGAAATAAATGAGCAAAGTAAGGCGTGAGGGCGAATCCGGACATACGGCATGGCTCTTGATCTTTGTCGCGGTCAGCGTCTTCTGCATCGTCTTTTTTGCGGCGCGCGGACGTTTTTCAACGCCGCTGTCAAGTCCGGCCGTCATTACGCTTTTGGCGCCGTTCCAGCGTGCCGCCTCTTGGGCAGGCGATAAGGTCAAGGGCTTTACGGCGAATGTTTGGGACGTGCTGACAGTACATCAACAAAATCAAATGCTCCGCAGCGAAGTGGAGCAGCTTCGTATGCAGAATGTAAAGGCAAACGAGTACGCGGCGGAAAATATCCGTTTGCGCGAGCTTTTGGGGTATACGCAGTCTGCGACGCAGTTTGATTTTGTGACGGCGAGCGTCATAGGGCGTGAGACGGCAACCTGGACGCGCATGATTGTGATCAATCGCGGTACGCAGCACGGCGTGCAGAAAAATATGGCGGTGGTCACGGCGCGAGGACTTGTCGGTACGGTGACAGAGGCTGGGCCGGTTTCCTCCAAAGTGCAGCTGATATTGGATCCTCGGGCAGCAGCGGGAACGCTTATACAGCGTTCCCGCGTAGTTGGCGTCGTCAAGGGGACGCCTGACGACGCAATGCATCCAAGAATGGTCAATGTTCCCCGTGCGCAGGATATGGCTGTTGGAGATATTGTCGTAACTTCTGGGTTTGGAGGTATTTATCCGAAAGGGATCATGGTCGGAACGGTGTCTGCCGTCAAGAACGACGGCGGCGGACTTCTTCATTATGCGGAGATTGAGCCGGCAGTTGATTTCCAAAGATTGGAGGACGTGGCGGTTATCGTGGCGTCCCGTGAAGCGCCGCCGGAGCCGCTGTTGCCGCCTAAACAGACGCCGGGAACGGAGACGGACCCGAAAGCAGCGGTTGCCGCTCAGGAAGAAGCGGCTCGAAGAGCGGCACAGCCGCCCACGCCTTCTGCGCCCGCAGCGCCTGCGCAAGGAGGTACGCAGCCTGTTGCACCGTCCTCACAGGGGACGACACAGCCTGCGGCTGCACCGCCGCCAACGCCTCCGACACAGACGGACACGCCGGCAGGCGGACAGGTACGTCCGTCTGTGGTTCCTGCAAACCCAGCGGGGGCGAAGCGATGAAAACAGTTGGCGCGTGGGCGCTGTACATGGTCGTGCTGTATGTGGTGCAGTCATCTTTGCTGCCGCTGGCAGCATGGCATGAGATCAGCGCAGATCTTCTTCTTGTCGCTGTTGTTTCCGTGTCTTTTTTCCTGGGCAGTCAGGGTGGTGTCATGTTCGGCTTTTGCGCCGGACTCTTGCAGGATCTCGCCACAGGTACTTTTTTTGGTGTCGATATTTTCAGCAAGATGCTGATCGGTTACGGATGCGGCGCTTTTTCGCGCCATGTGTTCAAAGAGCAGTATTTCCTGCCCGTTTTTTCCGTGATTGTGGCAAGCGT
>CACZOL010000132.1 GCA_902782705.1 uncultured Selenomonadaceae bacterium | reverse complement strand
GCAGCTTCGGGCGGCGGCGTATGCCGCGATGGAACACGGGACGCTGCAAGGGGCGCGGGAGGCGATCGAGGCGTTTATGCCGTTTGACCGCGCCGCCGCGCTGGAAATGCTGACGACGTTTTCCATCGAGACGGGCGATGAGAAAGGCGCGGAAAAGGCGCTGGAAGAGCTGAAGGAGATTGCGCCGGATAAGCCGTACATCAAATTCATTTCGGCACGATTGGAGTATTTGAAAGGCGCGAGAGCTTCCCTGATCGAGCCGATGGAGGCGCTTCTGAATGAGGACATGAACGATCAGGTCAAGGAGCGCATCTATAATATTCTGGGGCGGGTATGCCGTCTTCTGGGACAGTGCGAAAAAGCGGCGAAGTACGATCTGGAGTCGTCGAAGGTTTCGCCGAAACTGGCCGCGAGCCAATACGGGAATTATCTGTTCGATCTTCATTATTTGTCGGGATGCACGCCGGAAGAATTCCGCGCGGCGGCGGCGAAATATGATACGTTTTACGCCGACGTCAAGCGTTTTCGTCATCGTCGGCGCAGCCCGGACAAAAAGCTGCGCGTCGGATATATTTCGGCGGATTTTCGCTATCATGTGGTACTGCGCTTTGTGGCGGCGATGCTTCGCGGTAAGGGTGCGTCCCCGTTTTCCGTATATGCCTATATGACGGGCAAGGAAGACGCGTTCAGCAGCGAGCTGGAAAAGCGCGTGGACTGCTGGCGCAATCTTCGCGGTCATTCGGCCGAGCAGGCGGCGCGCAGGATTTACGAAGACGAGATCGACATTCTCGTGGAATTGGGCGGACATACGACAGGAAACGCCTTGAACATTCTCGCGTATAAGCCTGCGCCGGTACAGATTTGCGGCATCGGCTATTGGGCGTCGACGGGGCTTTCGACGGTCGACTATTTTCTGGGCGACGTCTATCTCGACGACGAGGAGACGCAAAAAGCGTTCACGGAAAAACTGTTGGTTTTGCCGCGAACGCATTTCTGCTACAAAGAAGTCGGCAGCATACCGCTTCCGGCGGACGAGCCGCCGTGTATCCGAAACGGCTATGTTACATACGGGAGTTTCAACAGTTTCGGCAAGATGTCCGACGAGGCGCTTCGACTGTGGGCGGAGATTTTGGACAAGACGCCGAACTCGCGGCTTTTGCTGAAAGGGGATATCTTTAACGAGGAGGAGAATCGGGAGTACGCGCTGGATCGCATGGAGCGTATGGGAATCCCGCGGGATCGCGTGGAAACCCGAGAATTCTCGCTGGAATATATCGAAGAATACAAGGATATGGATATTTCGCTGGACACGTTCCCCTATCCCGGCGGCGGGACAACGTGCGACGCGATATTCATGGGCGTTCCCGTCTTGACGATGGCGGGGGCGGATCACGGCGCGCGCTTCGGTAAGAGCCTTCTTATGAACCTCGGGCTTGGCGAACTCGTAGCGAATACGCCGGAGGAGTATGTGCAAAAGGCGGTAGGGCTCGCCGGAGACAAGGAGCTTTTGTGCGCGTTCCGCAAGAATCTGCGGGACATGATGCGCCGCTCGCCTTTGATGGACGAGGAACAGTACGGGGCCGATCTGGCGGCGGCCTATGAAACGATCTGGAAGGATTATTTGGAAGAACAGTCTGTGCCGCAGGAGGGCGAGCTTTCGGAGAGCGCGGATCGGATGGAGACCTTCCTTCGGGACGGGGACAAGCGGCAGGCACTGGCGGAGGCAGACTGGATATGGGCGGCGGAACCGAAGACGCCGGATATCTTGGCGCGGCTTGCGGCGGTCGCCGTGGAGGCGGAGGATGCGGCGCTTGCGAGAAACGCGGCGGAAAAGCTGCGGACGGAACAGCCGCAGGACGGATATGCGCTTTATCTTTCGGCGGCCGCCGCTTGGCTGGATAAAGACGCGACGGAAGCGGAGCGGCTTATCGAGGATGCGTTGGCTGCCGGAACGCTGACGGACGCGCAGGCGGGCGAGACGCTTTTCCTGAAAGCGCGTGTACAGAAGGAAAACGGTATGTATGCGGCGGCGGCGGCAACGTATCTTGCGGCGTCCAAGCAGCGGGAATCGAAGTCGCGGCAGGCGGAAGCGTACAGCCGTTATTTGCTGTGTCTGTATCTTTCCGGCGAGAAACCGGAAACTGTGCGTCGGGAGGCGGCAGGATACGGGGCTTTTTTCAGCGAAATCCAGCCGTATACGTACGATCCGGCGGAAGAACATCACGACGCGCTGCACATCGGATATATCCTGCACGGCGCGGCGGAGACAAACACGACTCGGTTTTTGCAGGCGCTGTTTCAGTGCTTTGACAGGTCGCGGTTCGAGGTCTATGCCTATGTTCTCGAAGAGCCGAATGAATATTGCGCGGGCTTTTTAGCAAGCGCGACGGGAAAGAGGACTTTGACCGGGCTTTCTGCCGAGGCGGCGGCCCGTCGGATTCGCGAGGACGGGATCGATATTCTTGTCGATTTGACAGGACACACGGAAAAGAACGGGCTGCCAATTTTGGCGTATCGTCCCGCGCCCATTCAGGTTTCCGGCGTCGGGTATCCGGCGACGACGGGGCTTCCAACGGTCGATTATTTCCTTGCGGATATACATACGGCGCCGAAAGGCGCGGAGCGCTTCTTCACGGAGAAATTGATCCGACTTTCGGAGAGCCATCTTTGCATTGAAGCGCCGAAAGATGCGCCGAAATTCCCGACGGGTGCGCCTGTGGACGAGGCGGGCTATTTGACGTTCGGCGTGCTGACGCGCTGGGAAAAGGTCACGGAGGACGCACTGCGCGCATGGGCGGAGATATTGCGCCGCATGCCGGAAGCGCGGCTGCTTGTGCAGGACGGCGTGTTTGCCGACGAGGCGCGGCGGGCGGAAGCGATTGACCGTATGACGGCGGCGGGAATCGACACTTCACGCGTCGAACTCGAAACGTGGTCGGAGGAAAAGTATCTTGCGGCTTACGAGCGCGTCGATATCGCGCTCGATACGTATCCGAGGTCGGGCAGGCGGGCGACTTGCGAGGCTCTCTATATGGGAATTCCCGTCGTAACGATGAACGGCAAGCATCCATCGTCGCGTCTGGGCGCGAGCTTTCTTGCCAGCGCCGGTCTGGAGGAGTTATGCGCCGCAGATTGGGCGTCGTATGCGAAAAAAGCGACGCGTCTTGCCAAAGATCGGGAGCGTCTGACCGATCTGCATCTTACGCTCCGGCGGACGATATTGCAGACGGCGATGATGGATGGGTATTGTTATCTGGAGGCGCTGGAAGAGGAATACGGAAAAGTCTTTGCCGAGTGGGAACGCAGCGCGGGGCAAAAAGTGCAGATGCCTATCCTGCAACGACGGTGGGATCGGATGCAGGCGGAGATGGCCGAGGAACGGTGGGAAGCGGCGGCGGCGACAGGCGGGCGACTGGTCGCGGCCGGCGTCAATCTGCCGCAGTCGACGATACAAATGTCCAATGTGTATTTCAATCTGAAAGACGATATACATCGGCTGTATTGGACGCAGAAAGCAGTAGATGCGAATCCTTCCAGCCGGGTCCGGCTTTCCGTATGGCTTGCGGACGCACAGGACGCGCGGGGATATACGCTGGATTCGTTGAAAACGCACAGGCAGATGCTGGCCTCATGGACAAAGAAGGTAAAAGAGCCCAAACTTGTGCAGAACGCATATCTTCATCAGGGCCTTATAACGCATATTTTGGGAGACGCCCAAGAGTCGCGGCGTTGTTATGAAGCGGCTTATCAAATGGGACAAACCCTTGCGGAACGCAGCGGCGCGTATGGCTCCATGCTGCTCGCTTATAACAATTTGGAACTTCCGCAGGAAGAATTGTTTGAAAAGAGCATGGAATACACGAATATCGTGCGGGAGATCGTGCCGTATCAGCATGACAGGCGTGCACGCACGCACAAGAAGATTCGCGTCGGCTATATTTCCCCGGATTTTCGGCTTCATGTCATGTATCATTTTGTTTACGCTTTCTTTGCGGCATACGACCACGAGCGGTTCGAGGTCTATGCCTACAGCATGGTGAAGAAAGAGGACGGCTATACGGAGATATTGAAACGACAGGTGAACGAATGGCGCGACATAGCGAAACTGAGCGCCGAAGAGGCCGCGAAGATCATTTACGAGGATGAGATTGACATCCTGTTTGAGCTGGCGGGGCATACGACGGGGAACTGCCTGCTGGCGCTCGCGTACAAACCTGCGCCGATTCAGATCTCGGGACTCGGATATATGGCGACGACGGGACTTTCTACCGTCGACTATTTCCTGACGGACGCTTTCGTCGATCCGCCGGGTATGCACGAGAAGTACTTCGTGGAGAAGCTGCTCTATGTCTCGTCACATTTTTGTTATACGGCTGTCGGATTCGAGGGATTTGCCGAATCGGACGGCGCGCCGTGCAAAAAGAGGGGCTGGGTACTCTTCGGCGTTTTCAATCAGTACAAGAAAGTGACGGACGAGATGATCGTCGCGTGGCGTGAGATCCTTAGCCGCGTGCCGAAATCGAAGATCCTTTTCAAGGGACCGGCGTTTTCCTCCTTGCAGGTGCAGGATTTTGCGTACCGGCGCATGAAAGCGCTGGGGTTGCCCATGGAACGCGTCATTTTTGAGGCAGGTACGCTCGATTATATGAATCGCTATCTTGACGTCGATATTTCGCTGGACACGTATCCGTGGCCGGGCGGCGGGACGACCTGCGACTCGCTCTATATGGGCGTTCCGATGGTTTCGCGCTACGGAGACGCGCGCGGCACGCGATTCAGCTATGGGATATTGGCCGCGGTCGGCCTCGAGGATTTGGCGACGCCGACGGTGAAGGATTATATAGAGAAAGCGGTCGCGCTGGCGCTGGATCAGGAGCTTCTTGACGCGCTCCATAAAAACCTTCGCAAAATGATGGCGAAATCGCCCATAACGGACGTGAAGAAATATATGGGCGATCTCGAAGCGCGATATGAGGAAATCTGGAACGCGTGGAAACAGGGGCAGGCATAAAATAATTATTGGATTTAGGAGGCGCAGTCAATGGGAAAGGCAAGTCGGAAGCTGAAAAAGAAGCAGCTGCAAGAGGAAAGCGTCGGAAGACTGGCGGAAGCGCAGGAACTTGAAGATACGCTTTTACAGCAGATCGAGGACGGGACGTATCCGGAAGCGCTGGAAACGCTGGCGAAGCTGGCGGAGAAGAAAGCCGTGAGTCCGAAAGCGATGTATGCGGGCTCGTATGCATATTTCATGCTTGGGGATTACGAGCGGGCGGCAATCTGGATCGACAATACGCTTCAGTTCGATCCCGGCCATGTGGCGGCGCGCATCCTGCTCGCGCGTTTGTGCATATTGCAGGAGAAGGTCGACGAGGGGCTCTCGATTTTCAATCTTTTGGCGGATAAGTTCCTGTCCGCCATGAGCGAAGAGGAGCAAGACGAGATAGAATCCCTTGCGGGTTTCTACGGACGCAACGAGCCGGACAGGATATCGGAGAAGTATCCGGCGCTTGCGAAATTCCTGCGTATCGGGGAAGACGTGCAGGAGAAGGCGGCGGAAAAATCGGAAGAACCGGCGGTGCGCGTAAGCGAGGCCGGCCCCGTTCTGCGCATACGGCCGCAAACGTCGGCTGAGCCTGCGCCTCAACCGGCAACACAAGAGGCGGCCGCGCCGGAGCTGAAAGCGGAGCCTCCGAAAGAGACGACGGCCAAGAGCGCATTGGAAATCCTGCGCAATCTCAAGCAGAAAATCGACGAGCGCGCCCAAAAAGAAAGCGGCGCTTCCGGTGTGACTGCTGTGGCGCCGGCCGCAGCGGCGGCTTCACCGTCTTATGCGCCGAAAAATCAGGAAACGCCTGCGCCACAAACGGGCGCGTCGGATGACGCGCGGGCAAAGCTACGTGAAATTCTCGACGGCAAGCGTTCCCTTTTGGACAAAGTGCGGCTTTTGGATTCTTTTGCGGGCGGCTATTTTGCGCAAGGCGATTTGACTGCGGCGGAGCTTTTCCTGACGGAAGCGCTGAAACTTGACGAGACGGATGACGGGCTGCTCAGAAATCTCGCCGTACTGCTTGCGGCTAAGGGCGAAAAACAGAAAGCGTTCCAAGCGGCGGCGCGTATGCAGCAGACGGATTTCCTGCTGCTTGATGCGATCCGCAAGATGTGAGCTTATGAGACAGGACGGCGGACTTGGTCTTTTGCAGTTTTTGACGCCGGACGACGCGCCTTTGTCGGCGCTCGTCATCGAGAGCGTGGATTATCTTCCTGCACTCCGTCAAATGTTTCCCCGTGCGGATTTGTACGCGGTCGCGGCGGATGAGGACGCCGCGTCTGCGGCGGAATTCAAGGGACTTGACGTCCGCTGGACGACGCTCGACTATCGGGAGACGGTGCTCCCGTTTCCGCGCGGTTCTTTCGATCTTGTCCTTTCGGAGCGAATGCTTGAACACGTTGCGAACCCGCAGGATATCGCCGCAGGCATCGGAACGTTTATCAAAGATACGGGCTGCCTTTTGACGAGCTTTGAGAATATCCGTTATTGGCGCGTCCTGCGCGAGCTGATGGATGGGCATTATTACGCCATTGTGCGGCGGCGGTACGCAAAGCCGGAATTTGAGCGGCTGCTTTACGCGTCGTTTTACAAGGAAGTGTTTTTCGCTCCGGTGCGCGGGCACGATGCGGGAGAGGAAATCGAGCGCTTCGTCGCGGCGGGTTTTGAGAATCGGCTCGACGATCTCGATACGGAAGTCTGGCTTGTGCAGGCGATGCGTTCGTCGGCGGATGTGGCTCCGCTGAAGGCGGCGTATCGGCCGGAAGACAGGAAGCGTCTTGCGATACTTTTGCGCCGGATCGAGTATGACATTGACGCGCCGGAAAATGTCGGCGCGCTTTGGGATCTCGTGGACGCAGCGGGATTTTCGGCGGACTACCTTGCGCGGTTCGTTGCGGAAGTCGTCGTACACGGGCAAGCGTTTCGCGAAGCGCTCGCAGCGTCGTCGCCGGAAGCGCGGCATGCGGAAGTTGACGCGATAGCTGCGGTGATAGAGGAGCGGCGGCATGACGGACGATGAAAAAATTGCTTTTATCACCTGCGTGAACGACGAAGAGAAATACGAGGAATGCTTGCTCTATCTGCGGCATCTTCGCCTTCCGCGCGGTATGGAAGCGGAGTATATTCCCGTACGCGGCGCGGCGTCGATGGCGTCGGGCTACAACGAGGCCATGCGCGGCTCGTCGGCCCGGTATAAAGTCTATTTACATCAAGACACGCTGCTCGTGCATAAGAACTTCGTACAGGACGCCCTTCGGATTTTTGCGGATGCGTCCATCGGCATGATCGGTATGGTCGGCTGCCGCTCCCTTCCGGCGAGCGGAATCTGGTGGGACGGAATGCGCTGTTACGGGCGGGTGCTGCATGCCTGCGAGCCGGAGTCTGTCGTCGACTCCGAGATGAAAGAGCCGGACGGCGCGTATATCGAGGTACAGGCGGCGGACGGTCTGCTGCTGGCGACGCAGTACGATATTCCTTGGCGCGACGATCTTTTCGGCGGGTGGCATTTCTACGATACGTCGGCATGTCTGGAGTTTGCGCGGCGAGGCTATAAGGTCGTCGTGCCGAATCAGACCGAGGATTTCTGGTGCATCCACTGTCCGCAGGAAAAACCGCTTGCACCGGATTATAAAGAATGGCAGAAGATTTTTTTGCGCGCGTATGGTGCAGAACTTTCACCCGAAGTATAGGGCGCTATGAGGGGGATGAGAGATGACGGCGACGGCCACGATTGTCGTTCCATGCTATAACGACGGGGTCTATATCCGGGACGCGGTTACGTCGGCGCAGCGCCAGACGTACGCTGCGACCGAGATCGTGATTGTGGACGACGGTTCGGAAGATGAAGCGACGCGGGAGACGCTGCGGCAGATGGAAAAAGAAGGCCTTCGTGTCGTCTGGAACGACCACCGGGGCGTGGCGCACGCGCGAAACACGGGAATCCGGTGCGCAACGGGAACGTATATCCTGCCGCTGGATTCGGACGACCGCATCGAGCCGGAATACCTGGACGAAGCGATCGCGGTCATGGAAAGAGACGCGTCCGTCGGAATCGTTTACTGCGAGGCGGATTTTTTCGGGGAGCAGACGGGAAAATGGGGACTCCCTGCATTCCAGATGGCGTTCATGCTGACGCAAAACATCATCTTCAACGCGGCAGTGTTCCGAAAATCGGATTGGGAAGCGGTCGGCGGCTATGACGAGACGATGCGGATTGCTTTGGAGGATTGGGATTTCTGGCTTTCGCTCCTTGAAAAGGGACTGCGCCCGGTTCGCATTCCCAAGACGCTGTTTCATTGTCGTAAGCGTCCGTACGGAGAATCCCATTCGCGGCGGTCTCTTTCGCCGGAAGACAAACGGCAGGTGCTTCACTATCTGGCTGCGAAGCATCGCGCGCTGTATGCGGAACATTTAGAGGAATATCTCGAGTTTGTGCGGTGGCTGATGGAGCAGCAAGCGGAGGAGCGTGCGCCGCAGATCCGTCTGGACGTGGACAACCGCTGGGTCAAGATCAGCAGCCAGTTCGACTGGGCGGCCGTGGAGGCACAATGCGGCGAAACCTTCGAATTTTTGCACGAATGGACGGAAAAAACGGCGCGTCTTGCGCTGGGCGCCGTGATGATCCAAGAGATCTCCGGCGTTTCGGATGAGGAACTGATGGAGAGCCTTGCGGAAAATCCGTATATGCGGTATTTTTGCGGTCTTTCCTTCTCGGGCAGGGAGCGGGCGATTCCCGTCGAGACGTACCGCAAGATCAAGCAGGCAATGACGCAGCCGCTGCTGCAGGAGATCCTTCAAACATGTATGAAGGAGCGGGGCGCGGAGTCGTCTTGAAATACTTTGTGTCATGGAAAGTCAGCAATAAACAGATGGGAGAGAGAACGTATGCAGGCATATCGGATTCACGGGAAGAACGGCGTACAGTTTGAAGATACGGAGCCGCAGGAAACTTGTGTCTATGACGTCGTAGACTTGAAGCTGCCGGAGGGCGCGAGTATCATTTCCGTCGGCGGCGCGCGGGACACGCTTCGGCGCGTCAAGCTCAAAGGCAACGCCTATAGCCATCTCGAGACGCTTGACGACAAGCCGATTCTTCGTGTAGAGGCGCAGCGGGAATATCTCGCCGCGGGTACGAACGATTTCGTCGAGCTGGATTTTACCGTCGTCGAGGCGGATCAGCGCTGTGATTTCGACACGATCTGCACGTACTATGCGCCGGACAATATTTATCGCATCAACTACGTCAACGGCCGGTACCAGCTTACCGACCTTTACAGCAGTCAAATCATTTCCAAGCAGGACGCGATGAAATACAAGGCGAAGTGGGGCTGATTTCTGTATTGCGCGGTCCTGACGGATTTGCTATAATACGTTTTGTGCGAATGCGGTTGTAGCTCACTTGGATAGAGCGATCGCCTCCTAAGCGATAGGTAG
>CACZOL010000131.1 GCA_902782705.1 uncultured Selenomonadaceae bacterium | reverse complement strand
TCAAACGGCATAAACGCCTCGATCGCCTCCCGCGCCCCTTGCAGCGTCCCGTGTTCCATCGCGGCATACGCCGCCGCCCGAAGCTGCGTCGCAAGTTTTGCCTCCTGCTCGTTCATCGCCCTCTCGCCCTTCTCTCACGTCGAAAAACCTCACCCACCGCCTAGAGCGGTCCCCCCTCCCCAGAGGGGAGGGCTGGTTACATATTTTTCGGATAAATTTGTTCCAATCGGAAAAGATACTGCTGCGTTTCCTTGAAAAGCGCTCCGTCCGCCGCGCTTACCGACTGCGGCAGATACGCATGCAGCGCGTCCTCGCGGCCCGTACGGTGCGCCGCCAAGATCAACATCGCGAACCGACGCGCAGCCGCCCGTGCTTCCTGCTGCGCGGCCATAGCAAAAGCGCCGGCGGCGAGCAGCTTTTCCCGCTCGGACAACAGGCCGCCGCCCGCCTTGCCGTCATAATATAAGCATACCTCATATAGACCGTTCTGTGCAAGCGTACGAATCAGAAATTCCGCGTCCGTCGCCGCGTCGTAAAACGCGTTCAGGCATTGGATCACGTCCGCCGCAGGAAGCGGGCGGAGCATCCGGCAAAGAAGCGACAGCGCCGGCACATAATAGCGGTCTTCCTTCATCGCCTCCGTCGCGCAGTCCAACGCCTCTTCCATTTGCCCGTCCCGATACGCCTGCGCGCCCGCCCGTGCAAACTGCGCCGCGCGGGAATCTTCTTCTGCGTCGTCCGCCTCCCATGGCCGTGAAAGAACCGTCTCCGCGTCCGGCGGCAAAAGCCGCGCAATCAGCGCCGCCGCCTCACGCGCCTCGTCCGAAGCTTCTTCCTCCAGCCGCGAAAGCAACAAGCAAAGCCGCGCGCCCTGCGCCTTCGTCTCTTCGATCGCGGCGTCCCAAAGCCCCTGCCAGTCGCCGCGCGCCGCTTTTCCCCGAAGCTGCTCCTCGTCGCGCTCCTCCAGAAAGCAGCGCGTCCAATACGCCTTCCGGCCCTCGACCAGCGCCGCCGTCTCCGCGCCGAAAGTCGTCGGCTCCAGCCCGCGCACCGTACCGCCTGCGTAAAGCGACAATGCTTTCTCGTCCGCCGCTGCCGCTTCGCGATACTCCATGCCGTAGCCGAGGCACTCCGCGTACTCCGCGTGAAACTCCGGCAGCTCCGGAAAATCCCGCACGGCGATTTCCGCCGCCCGCCGCCGCTGACGATACGCGTCCGCGCGCTTCCCCAAGATCCGAAGCAAGATCCGGTACGCACTGCTCGCAAACGCGAACGTCTTGCGTCCGCTCTCCACGTCCAGCCACGCGTATTTCAGCGCGTTCTCCTCGTCGCCGAGGCCGTCATACGTCTCCGCAAGATACCTGTAAATCGAAGAGCGCGGCCGTCCGCTTTCCAATTCTTTCTTTAAAAGCGCAAGATTTCGCTCGCCCTTCGCCTGTGAAAGCGTCGAGGAATAACCCGTGTGCATCATCAGCATTTCTTCGGCGGGGATCGCGCCCATGCGTTCAATGACCTTTCCTTTGTGGCGCGGCTCCTCATGAATCGCGCCCTCGTAGGCCAGCCCGTTCACGCGCCGCAATACGCGCGGCACATACGAATCCAACAAAACCTTCCCTTGATCCTCGTCAAGCTCCCGCCGTACGAGCAGCAACAAATCCTTCTCTTTGCCGTACCGGCGGATTGCCTGCCGCAAATTTCGCGCCATGCCGTCGGGGAAATATTCGTCCGCGTCCACGACGAGAATCCAGTCCCCCGTCGCATGGGTAAGCGACACGTTCCGCGCCGCCGAAAAATCGTCCTGCCACGGAAACGAGAACACACGCGCGCCGTTCTGCTCCGCGACCTTCCGCGTGTCGTCCGTCGAGCCCGTATCCACTACGACGATCTCGTCCGCCGCCCCGCGCAAGCTCTCCAGCGAACGCGCGAGCTTCGCCGCTTCATTCCGCACGATATAGCAGGCAGAAATCCGCATCCGTCTCGCTCTCCTTTTGCGTTTCCTTAAAATCCCTTTTATTATACCAAAAAAAGCCCCCGCGCAGGGAGCTTTTTCGTCATTTAAAATGATTTATTGACCATGTGGCCGCTGGGCTGGAAACCGGGCGTCGACGTATAGGAGCGCACCTTCACGTTGCGCTGCTTCGAGCGGGCAAGCCACGACTGCGCGCGGTCCATCACGTCTTTTGCCACGGGCTGGAGCTTGGCGAGAAAAGCCTTGTATTCGTCCGTCTCTTTGTCCTCCAGCTTCGTCGCCTCAATCATGTGGTCGAAAATCACGTTTCGCTGCTCCGCGATGTTGAGGAACTCGTCGACGTTCTCGCGGTCCAGAAACTTTTGCATTTCCAGCGTCAGCACATAATATTTTTCCCAGAGCGCCTTCGCATCCTCCGTCATCAGGACGCCGCCCCTTTCTCCGCCCGCGCTTTCTTCATTGCCTGCGCCCAAGCGTCGCGAAGCTCGGTGATGATAGTCTTCGCCTCGTCCAGCTGCTCGATGTCGCTCTTCATATTCGCCTCGACCAGACGGTCGTATACGTAATTGTAAAGCGGCAAGAGCTGATGCGCGATCTCATATTCCATATTGAGCGTCACGCGAAACTCCGTGATGATATTCTGCGCTTTCTGCAAGGAGTTGTTCGCTTCCTCATAGTCCTTTTTCTCGATGGCTTCCCTGCCCTCCGTCATGAAACGAAGCGCGCCGTTGTAAAGCATCAGCGTCAGCGCCTCCGGCGTCGCCGTCAAGACCTGCTGCCGCTTGTATGCCTCGGCTGCATTTACCATAAGAGTACCCTCCTGATCCATCGAGGTATTTTTTGACTAAGCCCAGATTCTGGTGCAAAGCATAGGGGCGAAGAAGTCTCCGCCCCCGCTTTTATGTTTTTCCGTTACTGCTGACCGCCAAAGATCGTATTGTACTGCGCGTTCATCTGGGAAATCATGACTTCCAGCGCATCGTACTTCTTGTAAAGCTGCGTCTGGAAATCGTCCATCAGCTTCTTGAAGTTGTCCATGCGGTTCTTCAAGTTCGTGATGAGAAGTCCCAACGTGCTCTGGTCATTGGAATCCGGCAGTACGCCCGCGTAATCCTCGACGCTCTTGATGCCGTCCGAGACCGCGTTGAAATACAGGCGGTTCGCGATACCGCGGTTGTTGAAATCGTCCTTCGCCATATAGCTTTGGCGCTGGTTCGGATCTACCGAGGTATACGAGTCCTGATCGGACGCGAAAATCTCATACACGCAGTCCGGATCGGCTGCCAGCGCTTTCTTGAGCTTATCCACATCGAGCTGCAAGTGGCCTTGGTTGTTGGACGACGTGATGCCGATCGCCGACGCGGAATTGTAATCGCTGTGGACGCTGAGCACCGGCGTCATGATGGAGTCGCGCATATCGGAGATGATGTCGCGCAGCACTTCGTTGTGGTAGAAGATACCGCTCTTGGCCTTCTCCGTCCACTTCTCGACCTGTTCCTTCGTCATCGTGGCTTCCTGCGACTTCGTCAGCGGCTCGTAGTCGCCCTCCGGCTTCGTGTTGTACTTCTCAACAAGATCGTCAAGAATCTTGTTGTAGTCCTCGACGAACTTCTTGACGTTCTCGATAATCTTATCCGTGTCCTGCGTGACAGCGACCGTCGTCGTCGCCCCTGCTTTTGCCAGCGAATAAGTAACGCCCGAAACCGTGATGCGGCTGTCCTTGACATGTTCATAAAGACGCCCGTCAATCTTGACCTTGCCGTCCGTACCGTTGACCTTCATTTCTTCGCCTGCGGTAAAATCACTCGGCAAAGGTTTCAAATCAGCGTCTATAGATCGCTTCAAAGCGAGATTGGTGAAGAGCTGCGCCGCAAAGTCGCCGCCTTCGTCCGCCGCCGCCATCGTCAGCCCGATTGCCGACTCCTCGCCGCTCTCTTTGTTGTACAGAGTGAACGAATCGTTGGTCGCATCGTAGCTTGCGCTGATATTGGTGTTCAGGTTTTTGATGTCGGCCGCGAGATCGTTCAGCGTCTTGCTCTCATAGAGTTCGGCAAACGTATACGAAATCGTCTGTTTCTTCGCGTCGTCCGCCGAAAGATCTTCATTGTTGGCACGAACCGTAAAAGAAATCGCTTTGTCGTCTGCGGCGAAATCGGCTTCGCTTCCGTCCGCTTTCTTGACTTTGTACGTCCCGTCGCCGTTATCCGTAATGCTCTGGAAGACAACATCCTTCAAATAGATGCTTTCCTGCTTGGTCTCGTCTGTGTTGTTACGCGTGATGCCTTCGTTGCCCGTCATCAGATACGCGTTCTGCGAAAGCTGCTGAACCTCGACGGTGTGCGTCATGGCCACTGCGTCGCCATTGGCCGTCGCCTTGACAACCGTGGAATCGGCAGCCTCCGCGCCCATGGCGTTCATGTTCGACGACATCTTGTAGTCGGACAGTGTCGAATACTTAAATGTATTGAGGCTGGTGTAGATTTCGTTGAAACCCTGTTTCAGCCATTCGTTCTTGACTTCCTTCTTGTACATCTTGTCGTACTGGTTCTGCTTGGAGAGCATTCCAGCCTTGACCATCGACTCGATGTCAAGCCCTGAGCCCGAAAGCCCGTACAGACCGTTCACGCCCATGATGAAAAACCTCCTTGTCTAAAAACGTCCCTTTTCCCTTACGCGTGCTCGTCGAGGAACGCGCCGATCCATTCCTTGGTCTTGACCATGCTCTTGACCATTTCCTCGGGCGGAAATTCTTTCAGGACTTCCTTCGTCTCCTTGTCGATCATCTTGACCGTCATGACGTCGACGTCCTTGTTGTACTTGAACGCCAGATTGCAGTCGATCTTGTCCATGAGCTCGTTGAGCTCTTTGGTCATCAGATCGACGGTCTTCTCGTCCATCTTCTGGTTTTGATCTTCCGCCTGCTTCTGCGCCCGGCGGACGTCCGCATTCTGGTCATCCGCGCCCAGCTTCCGGCTGTCTCCTCCGGCCTGCACCGGCGCGTCCGTCTTAGGCGGAGGCGTCGCCTGCTGCGCCGAAACATCCGGCGCTGTCTGCTGCTGTGTGTCCGCCGCGCCACGGCTCGCCGTGTCTACCGCGTTAAAAACGACGGCAGCGGAGACGAGATCCTGCACTTTCCCAATCATGGTTCATCCCTCCATAGAATAAATAATCCTTATACTACCCCTGAACCCGTGACGCGTCACGGATAACCGGCACTCCTAGCCTCGCCCGACACCTTAGCCCTCCCCTTTGGGGAGGGGGGACCGCTTTAGCGGTGGGTGAGGTCTTTAAGCGGAACATCTTTATCAGTTGTTACGCTGCAAGACCTCATCCGTCGCGCTTCGCGCGCCACCTTCCCCAGAGGGGAAGGCTTGCTGCATGCTCAAAACAATCTCTTAACCTTAAATATCCTTCGGCAGGTTCTTGATATCTACGCCTTCCGGCATAGCGGCCTGCTTATTCTCTTCCTGGATCGCGCGGTAAATTTCCCCGCGGTAGATCTTGACCTCGCGCGGCGCCTCGATAGCGATGCGTACGTTGTCGCCCTGCACATCCACGACGTTGATGACGATATCGTCACCGATCATGATCTGCTGGCGCGGCTTGCGCGTGAGTACGAGCATTTATTTTTCCTCCTTCTCCTTGAAGAGGCGGTGCTTCGTTGTGTACTTGCTCTTCTCGAGCACGACCTGCTGTGCAAGGAATGTGCGTTTGCTGATGACGATCGGCGCAACGAGATTCGCCGTCATGTTCTTGATCTCCCCGCCGGGAATCGTAATGAGCACATAGATCAAAACGTCTTCCGCCGTCTTGATTCCGAGCTTCTTCGCAATCTCGTCCTCAAGCTGGAATTCGTAATCCGGGAAAAACACGAACGGAACGCCCATCATGAAGGCGAGTTCCGGCGTCTTAACGGACTGGAGGAACGTATACGGGCTGTCGCTTTCATACGGAAGAAGCGCAAATTCATGCTCATCTTCGAAAGCGGGAATCCCGTCGTCAAACTGGATAATCTTGTCCTCGTCGATCTCCAGCTCGCCAAACCGTACCGTATTGATCTTTTTCATGCTCTCTGCCTCCTACTTCATTTTCGGGAACCTCTCGCAGTCCCCTTTTCTTTTAGATTCCTCTAAGCATAAATGTCGTAGTGGCCTTCCGATACCCAGCTGTGGATGGAGCCGCGTTCTTCAAGGAACAGCTTGAAATGCCCTTCGTTGTACTTCACGTCCGCCTTGTCCGCCGTGTGAATCTTGTAATCCCAGCTTCCCGGATCGATATTGCCCGGTTCGTCGGCAGGATGGATGTGCACCTCGGGATCGGGAATCGCCCGCGCCTCGAGGTAACGCCTCTTGGCGATTTCCGCCGAAAGACGTCCTTTGGCCTGGTTTGCGATCTCGTTGTGTCCCTTTTTCGCGCCGTTCTCAATCATCGCCCACGCGTCCTGCGTATGACGCGAGGCTGTCGACTGAATGTCGGAAAGACCTTGCTGACCGTACTCTTTCGTGAAATCGTCCATCGTACGCGCGCCGTAGGCATGGCGGCTCGGGTACGAATTGATGTCCATCGTGATTCGTCCCATGCCGGTATGCGAACGCGGCGCATGGTACGCGCTGTCCACGGTCGGCTTCTGGATGCGGCTCGAAAGCGTCGAAGCCGCCATGTCGATGCCGATGCGCGGGAGCGTGTGGCGCGTGTTCAGATAGAGCATGACAGTCAGCTCCTTCCTTGGCAGAAAAACTCCCTGAATGGAAATCCTAATTTCCCATTTCTATTATACCTTTTTTGCAGAAAATTACAAGTAGTTATATTGCAATCAAGGAACCCTTCCGCCCCTGCGGAGCACATTCGGGGAGTCCACTGGACTCCCGCGCAAAGCGCCCCCTTTCAGGAGAGGCGGGAGAATGGAGGGGTTTTCTTTAATGCAAGTAGTCCACAAGCGTCGGCGGCAAGATCCGCGCGCCGACGTTCAGAGACAGATTGTAAACCGTCTGCTGGGCCATCATTTCCACGGCGAGCTTCGACACGTCGGTGGAATGAATCTCGGTGATGTCGCCGAGAACCTGCTCCTCCTGCGTGGTCAGCATGGCCTGGCAGTCCCTGTAGACCGACTGGCGCGACGCGATTTTCGTCTGGGCGGCGTTCATCGTATTGTAGGCGGCGTTCGCCAGCGTCTTGCCGTCCGAGTTCATCCAGCCGCTTTCCGGCCCTGCGAGCCCCTTCAGCGTGTTCCTGCCGTGGTCGCACATCGCGACGACGGTGAACATATCGTTGAAGGCGTTGGCGCCGGACGGGCCAATATAATTGCCGTTGGCGTCCCGCCCATTGCCGGAATCCTCGTTGTCGAAGATACCGCGTCCCGCGATTTCGACGCCCGACGCGTTGACCGTGTCGTTGGTTGGCCGCGCCGCGCCGTTCTCCTTGACCATCGAGAACTGCTTCCTGTCTCCCTTGTACTCGACGATGTACTGCTCGACGGTAGCGAATTGCACTGCCACTTTCTCTCCGCCTTTCATCGTGACTTCATATACGGTCCCTTTGGCATTATCTGTGACAACGCCATACTGATTAAAATAGTTAGCCACGTCCGTAGAGCCGCCCCAGCCGGAAAAGACCCCCGCCTGGTCGCCGTCCTTCACATGTTCCTGTCCCTTCGCGATCTTGTCCTTGTAGCCTTCCTCGACGAACTCCTGCGTATAGACCGTGCCGTCTTTCGTGTTCAAGTAGTAAATATTGCCGTCGCCGTCGTACAGCGTCAGCATCTGCGCCACGTCGCCGGACTTCGTGGTGTCGTTGAAAAACTCCATCTGCTTGTCGTCGAGGGTTTTCGCAAGGCCGCGTTCCTTCATCTCCTTCGAGATCTCATACGGCTGGACGAGATC
>CACZOL010000130.1 GCA_902782705.1 uncultured Selenomonadaceae bacterium | reverse complement strand
GCACTGTCGATGACGTCGTCATGGACCAACGACGCCATGTGGATCATCTCGATCGCCGCCGCCAAAGGCATCGCCTTTTCCCGGTCGAACGCCCCGCCCGATTTTGCCGCCAAAAGAAACAGCGCCGGGCGAAGCCTTTTCCCGCCGGAACGCACAAGATGCATTCCGATTTCGGCAATCAGCGGCACCGGCGAAGCGAGCGCCTCGCACAGCTCTTTTTCCAAAAGCGCAAGCTCCGGCGCAATCCAACAAAAAATATCGTTTGTCTCCTGATTGTTTCCCATTACCCGCATCGCCGCGTTTCGTTTTTCAACTTCACGGGACGCCTCCTATCCACGCATTATTTCTTTTGGGGCGCTTCCAGTTCCCTTTGCCATTGGATCAAATCCGCCAAAGTCACAGACTCCATGACCGACTGGATGGCGTCGTTGAGCTTTTTCCACAGCCGGAGCGTCGCGCACGCCTGATGGCGCGGGCACTCGTTTACTTCCGACTCCAGGCAAGCCACCGGTGCGAAACCGCCCTCGACCGCCGACACGATCTCGCCCGCCGTATATTCCTCCGGCGCGCGCGTGAGCCGATAGCCGCCCTGCGGTCCCCTGCTCGAACGGACCTGCCCCGCCTTGTTCAACACAGAAACAATCTGCTCCAAGTATTTCTCTGATAGCTCTTGCCGTACTGCGATATCCTTGATGCGAACCGGTGCATCGCTCTCTGCAAGAGCGATATCCATCATCAGCCGCAAGGCATATCTGCCACGCGTTGAAATCTTCATCGCAAAATCCTCCCGCATTCCGACTTAAAACCATATTTACTTGTTACTCATACTATCCTACCATATTGGAAGCCTATTTGCACGCGATTTTTTACATATATTGAAATAAAGTGAGCTATCCGCGGACATTTGTGCTATAATCGACACATACATTTTGGGCTTCATCTATTATTACCTCATCGAACAAGGAGAGACACACATGACGGCATTATTCATCATTTCCACGGCGCTCGTACTGCTCGGCGCCGGCTACAAGTTTTACGGCTCGTGGCTTGAAAAGGAATGGGGCGTCGATCCCCAGCGGGAAACGCCCGCGATCACGAAAGAGGACGGCGTCGACTATGTAGCGGCGAAGCCTGTCGTTTTAATGGGACATCATTTTTCGTCCATCGCGGGCGCGGGGCCGATCAACGGGCCGATTTTGGCCTCCGTTTTCGGCTGGCTGCCTGTTTTCCTCTGGTGCGTCATCGGCGGCATTTTCTTCGGCGGGCTTCAGGATTTCGGCTCGCTGGTCGCTTCGCTTCGCCATGACGGAAAATCCCTCGGCGAGATCATCAGCGATACGATGGGAAAAACGGCGCAGCGCCTCTTCATCGCTTTCGCTCTGCTGGTCCTGATTCTCGTCATCGCATCCTTTGTGAACGTAGTCGCAGGAACTTTCTTCACGGAAGGCGACGCGTTCGGCATCACCGCCAATCCGAACGGCAACCAAGCGACGGCAATGATTTCGCTCTTGTTCATCGTTCTCGCCATCGTTTACGGCTATGCAACCAACAAGATGGGCGTCGGAACGGTCCCCGCCTCGATTGCCGGAATCTGCGGCATCATCGCGATTACCGTTTTCGGCCTGCATTACGGCTTCATGATGAGCCGCACGGCATGGATCATCTTCATCGGCGTGTATATCACCATCGCATCGCTGGTGCCGGTCTGGATCTTGCTTCAACCCCGCGACTATCTTTCCAGCTTCCTGCTGTACGCGATGATGGGCATCGCCATCGTCGGCATTTTCGTCTCCGCGTTCACGGGTTCGGCGACGTTCTCCATTCCGATGTTCACTGGCTGGGAAACGAAACTCGGCCTGATGTTCCCCGCGCTTTTCATCACCGTCGCCTGCGGCGCGTGCTCAGGGTTCCATTCGCTGATTTCCACCGGCACCTCGTCGAAACAGCTTGCCAATGAAAAAGACGCGCGCCCCATCGGCTACGGCTCCATGCTGATCGAGTCCGCCCTCGGGATCGTATCGCTGATCGCGGTCGGCATGGTCTTTGACAAATTCACCAGCGGCGGGTTCGGCTCGCCGTCGGCTGCCTTTGGTGCAGGTATTGCGCTGATGTTCGGCGGAGAAGGCTCGCCGGTCTATAATACGATTTACGCGCTCTTGGTGCTCGCCGTTTCCGTGTTCGCGCTGACGAGCCTCGACACCGGCACGCGCCTCAGCCGCTTCATGTTCTCCGAGCTGTTCCTGAAAACCGGCGAAACGAATTGGCGCGACGCGTCCGGCATTCGCAAGCTGCTCGCGCACCCGCTGTTCGGCACCCTTTTGATGGTCACCATCGGCTGCGTGCTCGGCGGCCTGAAACTCAGCGCCATCTGGGGACTATTCGGCGCGGCAAACCAGCTGCTCGCCGGTATCGCGCTGATGGCGGTCTGCGCTTGGCTCGGTCATGTACAGAAAAACAACAAGATGTTCTTCTTCCCGATGATCTTCATGCTGGCCGCGACGCTTGTAAGCCTCGTCTATACCATTATGAAAAAGTTTGCTCTGATTGGTGCGGGAAAAGCCGTCTGGGGCGATTGGTTCCAACTCGTCTTCGCTGCCGCGATGGCCGTGCTCGCCGTCATTCTCGTCGTGCAGGGCTTCCAGACTTTCGCCGCGCAGAAGAAATCACACACAAAGCAATAGTATGAAACGAGGTGGCTGCTTTGCGGCAGAAGCTATGGATTTTAGCGATTGCTCTTATCACGGCCGGCGTATGGCGAGGCGAGCATCGTGCGGTTCTTGCCCGGGCGGCGCGTATCTGTATGGAGTGCATCGGTCTTGGCTAAGCGGCTTTTCGTGCAGGCAATCAGCGCGGCGCTTTCCAACGGCAATTTGCCCGGCTGGCTGACGGGAAGGCTCTATCAGGGATCGACAAAATCGGTCTGCGTGCCGGGACTGAACTGTTACTCATGTCCGGGCGCATTGGGCGCATGTCCCGTCGGCTCATGGCAAAGTGCAATGAGCGGCGCTGTGCCGAGATTTCCGTTATACGTGCTTGGGCTGTTGCTTTTGTTCGCGTTGGCTTTCGGTCGTACGGTCTGCGGCTGGCTCTGCCCTTTCGGACTGGTGCAGGACGTCCTGCATCGCGTGCCTGTGCCGAAGCTTGAAAGGAAGCCGTGGATGCGCAGTTTGGCGCGCCTCCGGTGGGCGATGCTGGCGCTCACTGCCGTCGGCGCATATCTCATGTATCTGGCGACGGGAACGGGAAAACCACTGTTCTGCGCTTGGATTTGTCCCGCCGGGACGCTGGAAGGCGCCCTTCCGCTCTTGGCGCTCCGCCCGGAAATATTTGCGTCTGCGGGTTGGCTGACCGTTTGGAAGGGAGCGCTGCTGGCCATTTTCCTGCTGGCCATGACGGCAATCTATCGGCCTTTCTGCCGATTCCTCTGTCCGCTCGGACTTTGGTACGGTTTCTGGAACCGGCTGGCGTTGTTCGGCGTTGCGGTAGACGAAGCAAAATGCGTCCATTGCGGACGATGCGCGGCAGTCTGCCCGATGGACGCCGATATCGCGGGCGACGCGCACTGCATTTCCTGCGGAAGATGCCTGCCGGCCTGCCCGACGTCGGCTATCTCATTCCGACACGCTGACCGGAAAAAAGTACAAAATGAACATGGAGGGGCTTCTCAATGAAAAAGGTATTTGCTTTGCTTTTTACAGTCATGGTGTTGACCGTCGGCCTCGTGCTGTTTGCA
The DNA here is from genome assembly GCA_902782705.1 of uncultured Selenomonadaceae bacterium. Classification (GTDB taxonomy): domain Bacteria; phylum Bacillota; class Negativicutes; order Selenomonadales; family Selenomonadaceae; genus RUG12372. Next base: position 1,585 of record CACZOL010000130.1, on the reverse strand, counting down.
AAAGCTCCGTCCGTTTCGGCAAAAGCCGCCCCCGACGCGGCGCTTGTCGGCATGAATACGGAAGATGCGACAATTCACGGATTGGCAGGAGAAAAGCCGCTGTTCATAAACTTCTGGGCGACATGGTGCCCGCCCTGCGTCGGAGAAATGCCGGCAATCGAAGCCATGTACCAGAAATACGGCGACCAACTGAATTTCGCGGCCATTACGATAGATGAAGACACGGCGGCAGCGGCCGCCTTCTTGGAAAGCCGCGGCTTGACGCTGCCCGTCTATACAGGCGATCTGAACAAACTGGGGAACGATTACCAGCTCGACTTCATTCCCCGCTCCGTGCTCATCGGAACGGACGGCTCGATCCTCGCCGAGTATACCGGCGGCATGAACGAAGCGGCGCTGGAAGCGTTCCTTTCGAAAGCGTTTTAACACCGTTCTTTCTTTATAGCGACAAAAAAGCCTGACGCAAAGCGTCAGGCTTTTTCATTACACGAAATTCAACATAGCGTCAGCAGGTGTGGCACTGATCGTACAGGCCGTGCTCTTTCAAAACGCGCACCGCCGTCTCGCCCATGCTGGCGACGGTATCCGCGACCTCGATGCCCGCGTCGTTCAGCGCCTTGATCTTGTCCGCCGCCGTACCCTTGCCGCCGCTGATGATAGCGCCGGCGTGGCCCATGCGCTTGCCCGGAGGCGCCTGCCGACCGCTGATAAATCCGACGACCGGCTTCTTCATGTTCTCTTTGATCCATGCGGCGGCCTCTTCTTCCGCCGTGCCGCCGATCTCGCCGATCATCATGACCGCCAGCGTCTCATCGTCCTGGTTGAAAGCGTCCAACACGTCGATGAAATCGATTCCCTTTACGGGATCGCCGCCGATACCGATACAAGTCGTCTGACCGATGCCCGCCATCGTGAGCTGATAGGTAACTTCATACGTCAGGGTGCCGGAGCGGGATACAACGCCCACATGACCTTTCTTATGGATATACGTCGGGAGCAAGCCAAGCCGGCACTCGTCCACCGTCAAAATGCCCGGGCAGTTCGGCCCGATGAGCTTCGTCTTGCGTGTCTTCAAATAGTGGCGCACCTTCACCATATCCAGCACGGGAATGTGCTCCGTAATGCAGCAGACGAGATCCATGCCGGCGTCCGCCGCCTCCATGATCGCATCAGCGGCGAAACGTGCCGGCACATAAATTACCGAGACGTTCGCGCCGGTCTCACGGGCAGCGTCCGAGACGGTATTGAACACGGGGATCGTGTCCAGCACGACCTCTCCGGCCTTGCCCGGCGACACACCGGCGACGACGTTCGTGCCGTATTCCTTCATGATATTCGTATGAAACGTCGCCTGCTTGCCGGTGATGCCCTGCACGACGACGCGACTGTCTTTTCCAACAAAAATTCCCATATTGTTACCTCCCTCTATGTCAATTCCGTCAGCCTTTGATTCGCGCCTGGAGTTTCTTCTCCCTTGCGAGCTCGACGGCCAGCTTTGCGCCCTCGACCATGTTCTTTGCCATGTGGACGCCGGGAACGTTCGCTTCCCTCAGGATGCGGCGTCCCTCTTCGACGTTCGTACCGT
>CACZOL010000129.1 GCA_902782705.1 uncultured Selenomonadaceae bacterium | reverse complement strand
ATCAAAGCCACTCTGTTTTCCATAAAAATCCCCCCGTATAAAGATGAGACGCGCAGGAAAGAAAAAATCTCCCCGCAAATACGCGGGGAGAGACTTGGTTATCATATTTTCCCGCGCTCGGCGTCAGAAATCCTTCCGCCTTGCAGTTTGAGTATATCATAAAAAAGGAAGATTGCAACCGTGCAGAAGACAAAATAAAAGAGGAATTACTAGTTATTGACAAGGAAATCATTCCGTGGTAGCTTTTACAATGGATTTCATGATATGAAATCCATGCAATATGTTATGAAGGCAGGAGCGATGCAAATGATTCATGAAGCCATCGAAAAAATCGTCAGCAAGAAAGATTTGACCTATGATGAAGCCTATTCCGTCATGAACGAGATCATGAGCGGCGAAACTTCTCAGGTGCAAAACGCCGCGTATCTCGCCGCGCTTTCCACGAAGAGCACGAAAGCGGAAACTATCGCCGAAATCTCAGGATCGGCGGCGGCTATGCGCGACCATGCACTGAAAGTCGAGCATGGCATGGACGTTTTGGAGATTGTCGGCACAGGCGGCGATCACGCGGGCAGTATCAATATTTCCACTACCGCTGCGATGATTGCTGCGGCAGCAGGCGTAAAGGTCGCAAAACACGGGAATCGCGCGGCGTCTTCCAAGAGCGGAGCGGCGGATTGCTTGGAAGCGCTTGGCGTCAATATCGATCAGCCGCCGGAAAAATGTATTGAGGAATTGAAGGAAATTGGTCTTTGTTTTATGTTCGCTCAGAAATATCATGCGTCGATGAAATATGTGGGAGCGATTCGCAAGGAGCTGGGGATTCGTACGGTATTCAACATTCTTGGCCCGCTGACGAATCCTGCACACCCCGCAGCCATGCTTCTTGGCGTTTACGACGCTTATCTTTTGGAGCCGCTCACGAAGGTCTTGATCAGCCTCGGCATGAAGCGCGGCATGGTAGTTTACGGGCAGGACTGTCTTGATGAAATTTCCATCAGCGCACCTACGAGCGTCTGCGAATTTCGTGACGGCTGGTATAAATCGTATGAAATCCGTCCGGAGGATTTCGGCTTCACGCGAGCAAACAAAAGCGATATTGCAGGGGGCACGCCGGAAGACAATGCCGCGGTTACCCGTGATATTCTCGCGGGCAAGAAGAGCCCGAAGTACGACATCGTCATGATGAACGCGGGCGCGGCGATTTACATCGGCGGTAAAGCGAACAGCATCTTAGAGGGCGTAACGCTGGCAAAAGAACTCGTTGCCAGCGGCGCGGCTAAGAAAAAACTTGACGAATTCATCGAACTATCCAATCGTTGACCGTTGCATCATGTCCCCGTCGTTTATTGATATAGACGGCGGGGCTTTTTTCGCGCGTTTTCCTTGTCGAGGCAAGAGCATTTGTGCTATTATAAGCCGGTGCGTATCTGGGGGCACAGGAGACGCTTTTTTATCTGGAGGCTTTGGCTACATGGGAAAAAACAGGAACTCATTTTCAGGGACGTTGGGATTTGTGCTCGCGTCTGCGGGCAGTGCGATCGGACTGGGGAATATATGGAGATTCCCTTATTTTGCGGCAAAAAACGGCGGCGGTCTCTTTCTTGTCACCTATTTATGCTTGCTTGTGACTTTTGGTATTACGCTGCTGGTTACAGAGATTGCCATCGGGCGGAAAACGAAACATAGTCCGCTTAGAGCCTATGGAACGATCCACCCGAAGTGGCGATGGCTCGGTATTTTTTCCACTTTGGTGCCGTTTCTTATCCTTCCTTATTATTGTGTGATCGGCGGTTGGGTGCTGAAATATTTCGTCGTGTTTTTGTCTGGTGATTTGGACTTGGCGGTAGGCAGCGGCTTTTTCGGGGCGCATATTCAGAGTGTGGCGGAACCGCTCGTATTCATGGCAATTTATGTATTCCTGACGGCGTTTGTTATTTATCGGGGAATCAATCAGGGCATTGAAAAATTGTCCAGGATCCTTATGCCGATCCTGTTGCTGCTTGTTATCGGTATCGCCTGCTTCTGTCTGACGATTCGGTTTGACGATGGTTCCGTGGTCAGAACAGGCTTGGACGGGCTCAAGGTGTACCTGATCCCGGAATTTGGCGATATAACACTGGCGAGAATGATGTCGGTCGTTTTGGACGCCATGGGACAGCTCTTTTTCTCCATCAGCGTCGCCATGGGGATCATGATTGCCTATGGCTCGTATTTTGACGACAAGGGCGATATTTTCAAGAGCGCCGCGCAGATCGAGTTTTTTGACACGTTCGTTGCGTTTCTTGCCGGCGTCATGATTATTTTGCCGGTTTATGTGTTTTTGGGGAAGGACGGCATGAGCGCGTCGGGGCCGTCGCTCCTTTTTATCTCCATGCCGACGGTTTTTCATTCTATGGGGATCGCCGGGCATGTCGTTGGTACGGCGTTCTTCCTGATGGTGTTTTTTGCGGCGCTGACGAGCTCGATTTCCATCATGGAAGCGGTGATTTCATCGTTGATGGAGGCTTTTTCCTGGACGCGTGAGAAGGCGACGGTCATCGAAGGCGTGGTCGCGATAGGGATTGGCGCTGTTGTCTGCCTCGGCTATAATGCGTTGTACTTTGAAGCGCCGATGCCGCATGGCGCTACGGGACAAATCCTTGATATTTTCGACTTCCTCAGCAACAATATTTTCATGCCGATCGTGGCGATTGGGACCTGCTTGCTGATCGGGTGGGCCGCAAAGCCTGAGATTGTCGTCGACGAAATGACGAAAAACGGAGAACCTTTCCAATATAAATGGTTCTATTCCATTATGATTCGTTTTGTCGTTCCCGTGCTCCTGACGGTGCTTTTTATGCAATCGCTGGGGCTGATCAGCGCTTCCTGAGCGGGATTCCTTTTATTTGACAGAAGCGGGAATATGGCTTAGAATTTTTATTATAGTTTTTATGTCTTTCTTTCGTAATTTTGTTCGCGCCCCAAAGTGGGCGGAGGAGGGTTTTCATGGCAAAGGAATCGGCGAGGACGACGCGCTCGAAGAAATCCCGTTCCGCAAAAAAAAGCGGGAGCGGTCTTTGGCGGATCTTTCTCGGTTTTGTCATCGTCATGCTCGTCATGTTGACCGGTATAGGCTGCGGCTTTTTGACGGCGAGTATGAATACGCGGCCGAATCTTGCGGAGGATCTTACACCGTCCGCCTCGTCGCAGATTTACGACGTTAACGGCAACGAGATAGCGAATATCCATGCGACGGAAAATCGTATGCCTGTGAAAATCGCTCAAATTCCGAAAGACCTCCAAAATGCGTTTATTGCAGTAGAGGACGCACGTTTTTATGAGCATTCGGGCATCGACCCGCGCGGCATCTTGCGAGCACTTTGGGCGAATATTTCAGGCGGCGGCGTGTCTGAGGGCGGCTCGACGATCACGCAGCAGCTTGCAAAGAATGCGTACTTGACGCAGGAACGTACGTTGAAGCGTAAGATTCAGGAGATGTTTCTTGCACTTCAGCTTGAACGTGAATATTCGAAACAAGAGATTTTGGAATTCTATCTGAACCAGATTTATTTCGGGCAGGGCGCGTACGGCGTAGAAGCGGCGGCCAAAACATATTTCGGCAAGGACGTCAGCGAGTTGTCGTTGAACGAGTGCGCGATGCTTGCGGGTATTCCGAAGAGCCCGAATTATTATTCGCCGTTCAATAATCTGGAGGCGGCGCGGGCGCGTCGGGCGACGGTGCTGGAGCAAATGGCGAAGTATCACTATATCAGCGACTCGGAGGCGAGCCGTCTGAAGAGGGAGGATCTGAAGCTTGTTCGCCCGCAAACTGGGGGCCTCACCGAGGCTTCGTATTTCATTGATTATGTCGTTCAGGGACTCATTGATAAGTATGGCGCGGACGCTGTATATAAGAGCGGCTTGAAGATTTATACGACTATAGATATGGACATGCAGCGGGCAGCGGAGGCCGCAATGAAAATGCTGCCGACTTTCGAGACGGATAAGAACGGTCTTGCGCAGCCGCAGGGTGCGCTCGTTGCTATCGATCCGCACACGGGGCAGATCAAGGCGATGGTTGGCGGCCGCGGCACCGATCAGTTTAACCGTGCGACGATGGCGGAACGCCAGCCAGGCTCGGCGTTCAAGCCTTTTGTGTTCGCGGCGGCACTGGAAAACCGCTTTACGCCGAATACGATTATCGAAGACAGTCCGATCATGGTCGGCGATTGGGAACCGGAAAACTACAACCGCAATTATAACGGCAAAGTGACGCTTCGTTATGTGGCGGAGCAGTCTTTGAATGTGCCGACGGTAAAAATCGCACAGAAAATCGGCATGGATAAGCCGATTTATTACGCGCAGGAAATGGGTATCTCTACGTTTGTGCTGGACGGTCCGACGAACGATCGGGGGCTCGCCACGTCGCTGGGCGGTTTGACGCGCGGCATGACGCCGTTGGAGCTGACGAGCGCGTACGGTACGTTTGCGAATCAGGGAATTCATGTCGAGCCGACTGCGATCATCAAAGTGCTTGACCGCAACGGAAAAATTCTGGAGCAGGCAAAGCCGAAACAGAAAAATGTAATCAGCGAGGCCAGCGCGGCGGATTTGACGGATATGCTGCAAGGCGTCCTGACGCGCGGCACCGGCACGGGCGCCGCCATCGGACGCCCTGCGGCGGGCAAGACGGGGACGACCAGCGATTACTGTGACGCATGGTTCGTCGGCTACACGACAGATCTCGTGGCGGGCGTTTGGATTGGCTGCGATGATAACAGCGATCTTGACGGCATGACGGGCGGCAATCTGCCCGCTTCCGTTTGGCAGGCATTCATGGAAAAAGCGACGGCAAATATGCCTGTGCGCCAGTTTGAGGGCGGCTCGGGTTATAAGAGCGACGCGATGGACGAGCTGAAAGAGGACAATTCGCGTAAGAATCAGAAACGTGACACGCAGCAAAAGCAGAACCAAAATCAACGAACCAATCAACCTTCGCAGCGTCCGACGCAGTCGCCTGCGAAACCTGAAGAACCGCAGCCTAAACGGGAAACGACGCCGACCAGGCCGGCGCCGACTACCGTTCCCACGGAGCGTACAGAGCCTGCAGCGCCGGAACCGGAAACTGAACCGGAGGCGCCGACGCGCCCCGTTCCGCCATCCGTCCCCACTGCGCCGAGTATGACGGGCGGAATGGGAAAAGGCAGGTAAGCAAATAAAGCGCGTTGTACAGCGCGCGGAAGGAGATACAGATGTCGGAAAACGTTTGGGAGGAACTGAAAGAACGCGGATATATCGCGCAGTGTACAAACGAGGAGGAGGTCAAAAAACTCCTTTCCGAAGAAAAAATTACATTTTATATAGGGTTTGATCCGACAGCGGACAGCCTTCATGTCGGACATTTTCTCGCCTTGATGGCAATGGCGCGGCTTCAGCGCGCTGGACATCGCCCGATTTGTCTCGTGGGCGGCGGCACGGGTACCGTCGGTGATCCGTCGGGGCGCACGGATATGCGTCGTGTGATGACCGACGAAGAAATCGAGGCGAACTGCGAACGGTTCAAAGGTCAAATGGCTCGTTTCCTCGATTTTTCCGACGGAAAGGCCTTGATGGTCAATAATGGCGAATGGCTGCGGAAACTTAATCATATCGAGTTCCTGCGAGACGTCGGTGCATGCTTTTCTGTGAATCGTATGCTTGCGGCGGAATGCTATAAGAATCGCATGGAGCAGGGGCTTACTTTCCTTGAATTCAATTATATGACGATGCAGGCGTACGACTTCATGGAATTGAATCGTCGGCACGATTGCGTGCTTCAGTTAGGCGGCGACGATCAATGGTCGAATATCATCGCGGGCGTCGAATTGATTCGCCGACGCGAAGGACGCGCGGCTTATGGATTGACGCTTTCGCTCCTGACGAAAAGCGACGGAAAGAAAATGGGCAAAACGGCGTCGGGCGCGCTCTGGCTTGATGCTGAAAAAACGTCGCCGTACGATTTTTACCAGTATTGGCGTAACATCGATGACGGCGATGTAGAACAGTGTCTTGCAAGGTTGACGTTCCTTCCGATGGACGAAGTGCGTCGTCTTACGGAGCACCGCGACGAGCGTATGAACGACGCCAAAAAGATTCTTGCTTATGAGGTCACGCGCCTCGTGCATGGAGCGGCGGCGGCGGATAAGGCGAAAGCAGCAGCGGAAGCGCTTTTTGGCAGCGGCGGCGACGCTGCGACTATGCCGACCGTTGAAATCGAGGCACAGGAGATAGGGGCGCGGCTCCTCGACGTATTGGCGCAAAAAGGTGTTGTCGCATCGAAGGGTGAAGGCAAACGCCTCGTGCAGCAAAACGGCCTGTCGCTGAATGACGAGCGTATCGCGGACATTGAGCGCAAACTCGCGGCGGAAGATTTCAAGGACGGCTCGGCTATCGTGCGAAAAGGAAAGAAGACGTATGTGCGTCTGACACTCGTATAAATTTTTCTTTACAAGTACTTTTTTTTATGATAATATCTTTATCTGTCAGCCGATGAATTTGGCTTATATCGCGGGATGGAGCAGTTGGTAGCTCGTCGGGCTCATAACCCGAAGGTCAGAGGTTCAAGTCCTCTTCCCGCAACCAAGCGCATAGCGCTGATGTAGCT
>CACZOL010000128.1 GCA_902782705.1 uncultured Selenomonadaceae bacterium | reverse complement strand
TTCATCGCTTACAACGCGCCGATTCCCGAAGGATTGACCCACGGCCTCGCCTCGATCCGCTGCCGTTGGGACCTCTATTACGATGACATTCTCCGCCGCTACCTGAAAGGCGAGCTGAACGCCGTCAAGAACCATTGGATCGGCGTCGAACGGGACGCGGTGGCGCTGACGGAATTTTCGCCGGCAGTCACGGATGAAATGAGGACGCGGCTCGACGCGCTGCATCACGAGTTTCTTTACCAAAACCAAAAGCTGATTTTTATGGGGCCGCTGTATGACAATCAGGGAGTCCTGCGCTGCGGCGCGGAGGAAGCCATCAGCGACGACGCCTTGCTGGAAAAGATCGACTGGCAGATTCGGGGGGTGACGAATCTTGAATGAGAAAAAACCGCCCTCTTCCCTTTTCCCCCTGCGTGTCCAAGTGATCGCGCTGGTCGCAATACTCTCGATTCTCGCGCTGTGGGGTACGCACAGAACCATGGTGCTTTTGAACGGCACCTTGGAGCGCACCGTGGCGCGACAGGCGGCGGATATGTCCGTCATCGCGCAGGAGCGTTTCGATCGGGAGCTGAGCGAGCTGACGTTGGCGGCAAATCATCTGGCAACGACGTCAACCGAAGAGGACACGACGCGGCTTTTGGCGTCGCTTCGCGGCACGACGGGTGGCCGCTCCGTCGGTCTCCTGACCATCCGGGGCGAGGCCATTCAGGGAGCCGCCCTTTCCCGCTGGAAATACCCAAGCCTGTCCCGCGCCTTTCGCGGGCAGTCCGTCATCGACTACTGCCTGGGACGCGGACTGCTTTTCGCCGTGCCGGTCATCCGAAACGGCAACGTGCGGGCGGTGCTGTACCGCCTGTACGACGACAAGGGCCTCGCGGATCGCTTTACGCTGACGGACTACAATCCCGCCGTCCGCCTCCTGATCTTGGACCGGCTCGGGAATCTCATTATCCCATACAAGAATTACGGCGAAAGCGACAAAGAATTTTTCAACGCACCCGAAATCCGGCAGGAGTTCTGGGGATTACGCGAAGAACTGGACACCAGCCGCTCGGCGGCTTCCTATATCGAACGGAACGGAGAGCGCTACTTCATCTTCGCCTCCGACCTGCCGAAAGCGAACTGCACCGTGGCGGGCTATATCCCGTGGTCCGCAGTGGCCGGGGACATCTCCCGCATCCACGAACGGCTTTTGCGCTCCATCGGCGTTTTGCTGCTGATCTTTTTCGCGGTGGGCCGCTATATCTTCTCCGTGCGGCGAAAAGCGGCGGAAAACGACGCGCTGCGGCGGGAAAAAGCCGCCGCGAATATGGCGAACCGCGCGAAGAGCGACTTCCTCGCCAACATGAGCCATGAAATCCGCACGCCGATCAACGCCGTACTCGGCATGAACGAAATGGTCCTCCGGGAAGGAAAAGACCCCGCCGTCATCCGCTACGCGCGAAACATCCGCTCCGCGGGCCAGACGCTTCTTGACATCATCAACGACATCCTGGACTTTTCCAAAATTGAATCCGGCAAGCTCGAAATCGTCGAGGGCGCTTATCGTCTTTCGGACCTGATCGGCAACGCCGTGAACATGACAAAGCCCAGAGCCGAGAGCAAAGGATTGTCCTTCGGACTCGACGTGGACACGTCGCTGCCCGACGCGCTGGTGGGCGACATGACGCGCGTCCAGCAAATCGTCGTAAATCTTTTGACCAACGCCGCCAAATACACCGAAACAGGAAGCGTGGATCTCCGCGTCTCCGGTGAGCGCGACGCGGCGGGCAAATTCCTCATGCTGCGATTTGAAATCCGCGACACGGGCATCGGGATCCGCGACGAAGACAAAGGGCGCCTGTTCAAGGGTTTTGAACGCCTGGACGGCGTGCGGAACCGAAGCATCGAAGGCACGGGACTCGGACTTGCCATTACAAAGCGGCTTGCGACGCTCATGGGCGGCGACGTCGTCTTTGAAAGCACATACGGCGTCGGCTCCGTCTTCACCGCCACGCTGCCGCAGAAAATTGCCGGCGACGCGCCCATCGGCGACCTCATGACGCGCCTGTCCGGCGAAGCGGAAGAACCCGCCTATCGCGCGTCCTTTACCGCACCGTCGGCGCATATCCTCGTAGTGGACGACAACGAACTGAATCTCTTGGTCGTCGAAGGCCTCCTCAAAGCGACGGGGCTTCAAATCGACGCCGTAACCGACGGCCAGAGCGCACTGAATTGCCTCGCATCCAAACGCTACGACGCGGTGCTGCTCGACCATCGAATGCCCGGCATGGACGGCATCGAAACTCTCCGCGCAGCGAAAACACTGCCGAACGCCGAAGGGGTCCCCTTCCTCGTCCTGACGGCGGACGCCGTCGCCGGCGCAAAAGAAAAGTTCCTCGAAACAGGCTTCGACGACTACCTTGCAAAGCCGTTGGACGGCGAGGCACTGGAACAGACGCTGATACATTATCTGCCGAAAGAGAAAGTGACGCGCACGCCGCAGCCGGAAAAAGCCGAAGACGATCTGCCGCAGGACGAACGCACGGCGGCGAACGTCCAATGTGCGGAAACCGGCGACGACTTCCCCATGCTCGACGTCGATCTGGCGCTTCAATACTGCAACAATATATCTTTTTACCGAAAAATCGCCGGTTTATTCGTCGGAACGCACCCGAAAAAACGCGCGCTCATCGAAGAAGCCTTTGCCAATGAGAACTGGAAAAACTATACCTCGTTCATTCATGCGCTGAAGTCCTCTTCCCTTTCCATCGGCGGCAAGCGGCTTTCAGAGACGGCAAAAGCCGTGGAGGCCAACGGCAAGATACTCTTCGATGCAAACGCCGGAGTGAAGGAGCGTGCAGACGCCCTGGATTACGTCCGTTCGCACCACGCGAGGATGATGGCGCTTTACGATGAATTCGCCGAATGCGTGCGGGACGACCTCGCGCGACGCGCCTGAAAAATAGTCCGAATTTCCTACGCAAATTTGCATGAGAAATTGATGCCAAAAGCAGGAATTTATGTCACAAAGGTAAAATTTATGCCGTGAACGACAAATTTTCGCCGTGAATGGCAAATTTTATGTCGTTCACGGCAACTTTTTGTCGTTCACGGCGATTTTGTTGACTTAAGGGAAAACGGGTGTAAAGTAATAATAGTAAAAGGAGGGTAGTTCACATCAAGATTTATATATAATATATATAATGTAAGGAGCAATGCAGTATGAAGATCAAGCAAAAATTCATCCTGTTGGCGGGCGTTATCGGTGCGGTGATGATTATCGTCTCCGCCATCGGATATCATACCGCCGCAACTTCCGTCGAAGAGGCGGCGCGGAAAGAACTCTTGGCGAATATCATATCGAAATCCGACGAAGCCGAGTCATGGCTGGCCTCGAAAGCGCAATACGCGAAATCCATGGCGGAAACCTTTACCAATATCACTGACGACGCAACCATCAAGCGTCCGGAAATGTTGACCGGTATCCTGGCCGACAAGGAATTTCAGGACGCATACCACGTCCGCGAGGACGGCTGGGCGTGGGCGCTGGTCGCGGGCGACCTGAACGGGAAGCGGGAATGGCGCGAACGTCCGTGGTACATCGCGATCAAGAAGTCCGGCAAATTTGAATACACCGATCCGTATGTGGACGCCATGACGGGAAAGCTCGTCGTCTCCGCGACGATGCCTTACTCCCGCAAGAACGGCGTCGGCGGCGGTCTGTGCCTCGATATCCGCATGGACGCGATCCAGGATCATGTCGGCCTCATCAAGTTTGAAGGCGAAGGCATCGGATACATCCTGAACCCCAAGACGGACATGATCAACGTTTCCGCCGATGCAGGACAGAACCTGAAGAAGATCTCCGAAAGCCCGCTCTTCAAGAGCCACGTTGCTGAGATGACGCAAAACAAAACCGGCTTCTTCACGGAAAACATCAACGGCACGGAGCATTTTGTCGCTTACAACACCATGGCGCTGACGGGGTGGATTACCGCCATCGACCTTCCGGCGCTGAGCTCCTTTGGCGACGTGGCCAAGCTCCGATACATCTATATCGGCCTCACGGGCGTCGGTGTCCTTCTCCTCGCCGGTTCCCTGTTCTTCTTCGCCAACGGCGTTGTGCGCCGCCTCAGCCTTTTGAACTATGGTCTGCATGAAATCGCGGAAGGAAATCTCCGAATCGACCCGCTGGTTGCGGATTCCGCCGACGAATTCGGGGAAATGGCTACGGAATTCAACCGCATGAAAGAGCACGTCCATGCCCTGATCATCAAGATAAAGAACAGCTCGGAGCAGGTCTCGGCGTCCAGCGAGGCCCTTGCGGCAAGCTCCCATCAGGCGGCAGAAAACGCGACCCATGTGGCGCAAACGGTGGGTGACGTCTCCAACGGTATGGAGAAGCAACTTGCAAGCGTCGACGTCACGAAGAAAAACATCGACGAAGCGTTTACCGACATCGAAGCGATGGCGCGGAAAACGGACGACGTGTCCGAAAGCGCGCGTCAGATGGCCGACGCTGCGGAATCCGGCTCGAGCCTGATGCACGAAGCCATCGAAAAAATGAGCGGCATCGAAAGCAGCGTCTCGGCTTCCGCCGACGTCGTGCGAAAGCTCGGTGCCAATTCCCAGCAGATCGGCCAGATCGTAGAAACGATTTCCCAGATCTCGGAGCAGACGAACCTCCTCGCACTGAACGCGGCAATCGAGGCGGCCCGCGCCGGAGAGGCCGGCCGCGGCTTCTCAGTCGTCGCTGAGGAAGTGCGCAAGCTCGCCGAGCAGTCCTCGGCGGCGGCGGAAAACATTTCCGTACTGATCGGCGACGTGCAGAAAGACACGGAAGCGGCAGTCGTCTCCATGGAAGGCGGAACGGGCGAAGTCTCCAACGGTCTCGCTTCCATCCGCGCCGTGGCGGAGCAGTTCGACGAGATCAATCGCCGAGTAACCTCGGTCAACGGTCAGATTTCCGGCATCAAGCAGTCGGCGCAAACCATCGACAAAGGCATGCAGAACATCGTCATGGCCATCGACTCCATCGACGCGGTGAGCCGCGAAGCCTCCGAGAACACGCAGGTCATTTCGGCGGCGGCATCGGAACAGTCGGCCTCGTCCCAGGAAATCGCGTCGGCCAGCAACGCGCTGTCCAATCTCGCGGTGGAGCTGAAAAACGCGACGGCGTCCTTCAAGATATAACGAAGCGCTTATGTCCTGAAACAAAAAGCCTTCCCCTGCATGGGGAAGGCTTTGTATCACAAGCTTATTCCACTATTTTCTTCTCTCCGCTCCAGTACATCAGGAAGCGCACCCAGCCGTCTTTTTGCTCGAAGATGGTTTCCGCGCCGTACTTTTTCCCGAAGCTGCGGACGGAGACCATACCCGTGCCGTGGCCTTGCTCCAACGTCGTCGGCAGACCGTCCTCGCCAAACGTCAGCGTAGCGTCGCAGCGGTTTTTCACGACCAACGCATACTGCATCGCGTCATAGGCCAGCGACACGCGGACTTCTCTCTGCCCTTCCGGCTGCTTGCGGCTGGCGATGACCGCATTTTCGATGACGTTCGCCAAGAGAATGGCAAGATCGCCGTCCCCTTCCCTCGGACATTCGGGATTGTCGATGTCCACGGTGCAGGACGCCGTGATTCCGTCCTTTTTCGCAACCTGCATGAAAATCGTCAGCGCCGCGTTTATGATAGGGCTTTGGCAATAGGCGTCGATGGGCCGCGTCAAAAGGCCCTTGTCCTGCGCTTCGATCAGGTCCAGCGCTCTATCGGATTCGCCCGCGCGGATCAATGTCGCCAATAGCCGGTTGTAATGCCTGAGATCGTGGCGCGCACGCCGGATATCATCCGCACGCGACTGCAACAGCGCCGCGTGTGACTCCAACGCCTGCAGCTGCTGCGTCAAAAGCTCGTTCGTGTGCTGCTCGTTTCGTATCCGCGCCGCGCGGTCGCCGGCGTACAGCGCGTACTGGTAAAGGGTGAAGCCCCAGAACAGCAGGAAGAACCGCGCAAACCTGTCCGTCCATGTGTACATGAGCGGCCTGTCGATCAACGTGATGAGCGGCGCAGCGCAAAGCCCAAAGGGCAGGAACGCGAAACACCAGCCCGCCAGCCGGTTCCCGGCGAAAAGGCGCGGCGGCAGCATTTTTCGGAAAATCCGCCGTTCCAACGGCAGCGTCACGACAAAAAAGAAAATGTACAGCGAAGTCTGCACAGGAAGACGCATGACGCTCTCGCCGATCTCCGACGGCATCATCGTCAGGATCAGCGTGCCGCTCACCGTTTGCAGCAGCAGGAACCAAATCGTCTGCATGCCGCCCACGAAAATATGGCGCATGACTTCGTTTCTGATGACGACCAGCGAAAACGCGAAAAACGGAATCCAGCCGTAATAATGCACGCGCTTGTAGCTGACAACGTCGAGCCCCGCGTACCCGAAATACGCAGCGTAAAGTATGACGGCGACAGGCATCCACAGCGAAATATAGCGCCAAAGACGCGCCCGCTCCTCCCCCGAGAGTTTCGCCTCAAAAGGCAGATAGCGAAGGTACGCGCCGATGGCATGAATGATTGCCAGTCCTATCGCCATGCCGACTATAAGGACCATAGCTATCCCTTCATTATTTATTGCAAAAAAATCTTTATAAAATCTTCTCAGATACCATATTATTATACTACAAAAAAGGAAGGAAGAAAATCGTGCGCATCGCTATCGTGGAAGACGACGAAAAAGACATGGAGCATCTGCGGGGCGTCGTGGACGCGTATGCAGGGAGCCGTAATATGCCCGTCCAGATCGACACCTTCTCGTCGGGCGAGGACTTTTTGCGGGCTTTCGAGCCGAAAAAGTACGCGTTGGTCTTTTTCGACAACTACATCGGCAACGGGCTCGGCATCGACTTCGCGCGCAGGACGCGGGCGCAGGACCCGGAGGTGGAGTTCGCTTTCGTCAGCATGAGCCCAGAATTCGCGGTGTCAGGATTTGAAGTGCGCGCGCTGCATTATATCATCAAGCCCGCCACGCCCGACGCAATCGGGGCAGTCTTCGACCGCTTCCGGAACCACACACAAAAAGCCGAAAGCCCGATGATCGAAGTGGTGAGCGATTACCACCCCGTCCTGATTCCCTCCCAATCCATTCGCTACATCAACGTCGAGGACAAGACCTGCATCATCCATGCCGATACGGACGTCCGCGTCTATATGCGCCTGGAAAAACTGATGGAACTTTTACCGCCGGACGAATTCGTCCGCACACACAGGAGCTACGCCGTGCGCCTCGATCGCATACAGACCATGAACCCCACCGGATTCGTGCTGAAAGACGGCGGCGCCGTTCCCATCGGGCGGTCGTACCAGAGCTGCCGGAGCGCCTATATCGAATACTTCGCCGACCGCAGAGCATCAGGATCGCATTGATTTCCACAAAAAACGAGACGTCGAATTTGACGTCTCGTTTTTCTTATGCTCTGCTTATTATTTGAATCTCACATTTTTCAGCCATCGGTCGAGGAGTTCGCTCCGCTCGTCCGCCGTAAACGCGGGGATTTTGTCAAACAGCACCACGTCTTTCCCGGCGAGCTGCTTATAAGCCAGCGTCCCGGGATTCGTCGGGACGAAGAAAACATTTTCCTGCTGGAGCGTCAATTGCGCCCCGTCGGAAAGCAGCCAATCGAAAAAGTCCTGCGCCAGCGGCCGGTCGTCCCGCAAAAGGCCTGCGCCCGTCAAAAGATACGACGTGCCGTCCGTCGGATAGACGACGCGCAGCGGATAGCCGCCCGAAAGATAGCGGAGCGTTTCGCTCTGCACGGCGACCGCCGCGTCTACTTCTCCCATACCGGCCATGCGTACCGGCGTAGAGAGGAATTTTACATACTGCACGACTTTCGGGTGCATCGCGGAAAGCCAGCGAAAAACTTCCGGCTCGCCGTAAACCGACAGCAGCGTGAAGTAAAGATTCGACGCCGCGTCGGCGGCGAGAAAATCCGTCATGCCGAGCCGCATATCGGGATACGCGGCGAGCTCCGCCCACGTCTCCGGTATGTGCGGCAGCGTGCGCAGATAGTCGCTGTTCATGCAGAACACGACGGGATCGTACCATACGCCTGTCCAGGCGCCTTCCTCGTCTTTGAAAACGCCCGCGACAGAGTCCGTTTCCTCCGAAAAATACGGCACAAAAACGCCGCGTGCCGCGCCGTCGCGCATCGCGCCGCTGTCGGCGAGCACGATATCCGCCCCCGGCTTTTCCCCTTCGCGCGCGAGACGCGTAGAAAGCTCCTGTGCGGACATCGGAATGAAGCGGACGTCAACCTGCGCCGTCTTTTCGTATTCCGCCGCAAGAAGCGCCGCCTGCTCCGGCGGCAGCGTCGTGTACGCCGTCACCGTTCGATCCGGATTCCCCGGCGTCCGGTCCGCGTAACCCGAAAGCAGAGACGCTCCGAGCACCGTACCGAGTACCAAGAGAAAAGCGACGAACAGGAGCGAAGTATACCTTCTCATCAAGACTTCCTCCAAAACTTATTAAAATACCATGCCCTGCTAAATTCAGCCGTCGCTTACAGCTCAGCTGTATGGAGCGGGCAGGTATCCGTCGCACTGAACTTGCGCTGCGCTCATGCTTGCGTGCGTTAAGTGCTCACGTAAAACAAGGCGGGCCATGTGGCCCGCCTTTTGCCATTTCTTACTCGCTGTGGCGAAGCCACGTCGGAATGTCGATATTGCCGAAGTTTCCTCCCAACGGAGACATCGGCTGCTGCTGCGCCGGTTGCTGCTGCGGCGCGGCGGCTTGTCCGCCTTGCTGCGGGGCTTGCTGCCCTCCCGCAGTTTGCTGCTGCGCGGCCTGTTTCTGCGCCGACGGTACGCCGACCGTCTCTTCCGCCTCGAAACCCGTCGCAATAACCGTCACGCGTACCGTATCGCCAAGGGTATCGTCGAGCGCCGTACCGAAGATGATATTCGCGTCGGGGTGAACCTGCTCCTGAATTTCCGCCGCCGCTTCGTTGACGTCGTAAATGCTGAGCTTGTCCGCCGAGCCGGTAAAGTTCAAAAGTACGCCGTGGGCGCCGTCGATGGACATTTCGAGAAGCGGCGACTGTACCGCTTCCTGCGCCGCCTGCGTGGCCGCGTTGTCGCCGGAGCTTTCGCCGATACCCATCAATGCGGTACCCGCATCCTTCATGATGGACTGCACGTCGGCGAAGTCCAGATTGATGAGACCCGGCACGACCAAAAGGTCGGAGATGCCCTGCACGCCCTGATGGAGCACGTCGTCCGCAATACGGAACGCTTCCATCATCGGGGTGTTGCGGCTGACAATCTGCAAAAGCTGATTGTTCGGTATCGTAATAATCGTATCGACGGCGTCTTTCAGATTGCGAATGCCCATGTCGGCGTTCTGCATCCTTTTCTTGCCCTCGAATTTGAACGGCTTCGTCACGACGCCCACGGTCAGCGCTCCCGCTTCCCGCGCGCAGGCTGCGACAATCGGAGCCGCGCCCGTGCCCGTGCCGCCGCCCATACCGGCGGTGATGAACACCATGTCGGCGTCGTTGACCGCCGCGATGATGTCGTCGCGGCTTTCCTCAGCCGCAGCCGCACCGATTTCCGGGCGCGCGCCCGCGCCCAGACCTCGCGTCAATTTCTCTCCGATCTGGAGCCGTTTCGGCGCCAGCGACTTCATCAGCGCCTGCGCATCCGTATTGATGGCGATAAACTCTACGCCCTTGAGCCCGGACGAGATCATGCGGTCAATAGCGTTCGAGCCGCCGCCGCCGACGCCGATTACCTTAATCTTTGCAATATCGCTCATTGCCGCATCGTCTAGTTCAATCACAAATACCCCTCCAAGCCGAGCAAAACGCCCTATAACTAACCGCGCATATTACGCATGGAATTCTGTTTTTATTCATATCTCTCATATTTTACTATGAAAGCGCGATTCATGCAAGCCTCCGATTTTATCCGCGTTTATCCGCGTTTTCTCAGATAATACCTGCGTATGATGGCAAGATTCTGAAAGATACGAAGGCCAAAGGCGAGCAAGGCGACGTAATAGAGGTCGATGCCGAGACGGTCGCCGGCGTAGACGAGAAAAGCCGCCAAAAGTCCGTTGATAAAAAAACCGGACATAAAAACCATATTGTCAAAACGATCGTCGAGAGCCGAGCGGAAACCGCCGAAGACAGCGTCCAGACCGGCCAAAAGCGCAACAGAAAAAAGTTTCGAGTAGGTCACGGGAACAATCAGCGGACAGAAACTCCCCAAAATGATACCCACGCCCAACCCGAGCAATGCAAGAATCATGACGACGCCTCCTCCGCTTCTTTCGCGTAGCTGAACTGCGCGGCTCCCTTATACGCGGGAACGGCGACCTCCTGCGACACTTTGACTTCGAGCTGAATGCCCCAGACCTGCAGCGTTTCCATGACGCCGCCGCGCATACGAAGCGCGCTTTCCAACGTCGCACTGTCGCCGATGGCGCGAATCTCATAAGGCGGCGCAGAACGCACGTTGTTTACGGAGAGCGTCGGCCCCGCGCAGCGGATTTCCGAAGTCGCGATGAGGCGCTGCCCGTTGACGGAAATCGCTTCCGCGCCCGCCGCCCGAAGCTCGTTGATTACTTTCAAGAGATCGTCGTCGTGGATAATGTACAGGTTCTGATTTTCGCCGGCTTTCGACTGAATCTTGCTGTCGTCGATGGTCACGACGACGCCGGGGCCGACCAAAGGCGTAAGACCCGAACGCAGTCGAAGCTCCTTGAGCCGCCGCTCACCTTCCGCCGTACCGTCGGGCGTCGGCTGCGCGTTTTGCAGGCTCGCCACTTTCTCCCGGAGCGCATCGCGTTCTTTTTCCGCCTCGAGCAGACGCGTGGAAAGCTCTTCTACACGCTGGTACGGAAGCGACGATTTCTGGTCCATCGCGATGCGGAACTGCAGCGCCAGCATGAAGCCGAGCACCATGCAGACAAAGGCGATGGAAAGATGCCCCCGTTTATAGGTTATCATAATATTTACTGCACCTCACTTCTGAGCAACCGCCGGGATATAAGGTGCGGATGTCGTCAAATCAATATAAGGAATCGGCGTTGTCGTCGTCCGAAGCTCCTCCAGAAAACTTTTCGTGTACGTCGCTTTCTCCTCCAGCCGGTCGAGCTCGCCGATGCGAATCTCCGCCGCGTTCGTCGTGCGTGCGACGACGCGGAACACCGGATCGGCAAGGTTCATCTCAACGATCTGTCCGAGATCGTTGTCTTCAAGCCGCGACAGATAGTCCAACGAGAGCAGCAGCTTTTCGTCCTGCACTTTGTCGCCGATATAGAGGTCGCTCACCTGCACGCCCACGAGAAGCGGCGTCGTCTGCAAATGACGCACGCGGTATGCGTTCAGCACCATGCCCTTGCGGTCGAGATCGAGAAATCCGAACTCGCAGGGGACGCATGCGATAGGACGGCGCTCTTCCACTTCAATGAATATTCCGTTTGGGAACGTCCGCTTCACGACGGCCTGCTCGATACGCAGGTCTTTTCGGAGATTTTGCAGCGCCTTGTCCGTCTCGACCTGAAACATGTGCTGGCCCTTGTATATGCCCGCGATGCGATAAATATCCTCCGTCGGGATGTAGGAATTTCCGGCGACGGAAATATAGCTGAGCTTAAAGACGGGAAGGTAAACGACGGCGGCCACGGCCACGGCCACAATGCCTAAGAAAACCAGCACTTGGAACAGCCATTGCCATTTCCGCGACGACTTGCGCGGTTCCGCTGTTTCCATCGGAAGATTTTGCAGTTGTTCTTCGTCCATCGCCGTCGCCCCCTTTTTAGCCAGCGGAGATAATACGCACTTCTCCTAACGCTTCACTCTTTACTTGCCATTTCCAAAAGCCGCTCGCAGAATTCCTCGAAACTGATGCCCGCAGCACGCGCCGCGTCCGGTACCAGCGACGTCTCCGTCATGCCCGGCATCGTGTTGATGTCGATGACATAGGGAACATCCTCCGCTGAAAGCATCATGTCAATGCGGGCGACGCCCTGACAACCGAAAACGCGGAACGTCTGCTCCGCCGTCTCCCGCACCCGCGTCATGGCCTCCGCGCTGATACGCGCGGGAATGATATGATGAGACGCGCCCACCGTGTATTTGCTTTCGTAATCATAGCGGCCGGACTCCGTCGTGATCTCGATCACCGGCAGGGCGTCGCAGGTTTCCGGCGTCCCCCAGACTGCCGCCGTCAGCTCCGGCCCGTCGATGAATTCCTCCACCAAGATTTCGTCGCCGTAGGCAAAGGCTTCGTCCAGCGCGTCGGGAAGCTCTGCCGCGTCTTTGACGATAACGACGCCGACGCTGGATCCCTGCGCCGTCGGCTTGACCACCATCGGCACGGGTATCTCCTGAAGAATCCGCGCCCTGAGGCCCGCCTTATCGGAAAGACGATAAGCGCGCGCTTTCGGCGTCGAAATCCCCGCGCCGAGCATCACGTTTTTCGCTGCCGCCTTGTCCATCGACATTGCCGACGCCAAAACGCCGGATCCGGTGCAGGGAATCCCCATCAGGTCCAGCACCGCCTGCATACGCCCGTCTTCACCGTAAGCCCCGTGCATGGCGTTGAATACAATATCGGGGGCCAGTCTTTGTATGTCGGCAAAAAAATTACGCGGTGAGAATTCCAGCCCTTCCGCATTGTATCCTTTCGAGTGCAGCGCCGCAAGCACAGCGGCGGCGCTCCGCCGCGAGACTTCCGCCTCCGAAGACGGCCCGCCCATCACGACGATGATTTTCTTGTCTTTCATGCTTTATTTTCCCTCCGTGCCGACAAAAGCGCCAGCAATTCTTCTCCCGTGCGGCAAATATCTCCCGCGCCCATCGTGAGCACAAGATCGCCGTCTTGGACGATGGATTCCAGATACGGCGCGACGTCGGCCCGGGCCTTGATATATTTCGTCTTTTGGCCCGTCGCCGCCTTGACGGCGTCCACGATGGTCTCGCCGCTGACGCCCGCAATCGGCGCTTCGCCCGCCGAGTAAATATCCGTCAATATCAAGAGGTCAGCGTCTTTGAACGCGCCGCCGAACTCTTTTTGCAAAAGCTGTGTGCGCGAATAGCGATGCGGCTGAAACGCGCAAACGAGGCGCTTCGGGCTCGTCTGACGCGCCGCCCTGAGCGTCGCCGTGATCTCCGTCGGGTGATGCGCGTAATCGTCCACGATCCAAACACCCGCCGCGCGTCCCTTTGTCTCGAAGCGGCGCTTCGCGCCATGGAACCGCGCCAGCGCCTCCGCCGATTTTTGCGGCGAAACGCCGCAAAGAATTCCCGTCACCACAGAACCCAGCGCGTTCAGCACGTTATGATGGCCGGGGATATTCAGCCGCACGCGAACCAGCGTCCCGCCGTCCTTTTCCACGTCGAATGCGACGCCCGTACCTTCCGGCGCGATATTGACCGCCCGATAGTCGGCGTCTTCCGACGTGCCGTAAAAGACGACGCGGCGCGGAAGATTTTTCGAGATTTCCCGCAGATTTTCGTTGTCGGCACAGAGCACGCACGTCCCCGTTTTCTCGTCCGTATTTTCGAGGAACTGCCGAAACGCCTTTTTGATATTCTCCATCGTTCCGTAGTGGTCCATGTGGTCGTTCTCGACGTTTGTGACCACCGCGATATGCGGCATGAGTTTCAAGAACGAACCGTCGCTCTCGTCCGCTTCGGACACCAGATATTCGCCGCGCCCGAGCCGCGCGTTGCCGTCGGCGAGATAGTCGACCTGTCCGCCGATGATGATAGTCGGGTCGACGCCCCCGTGCTCCAGGATCAAGCCGATCATGGACGTGGTCGTGGTCTTGCCATGGGCGCCGGCGACGGCGATGCCTTTCGCCGCGTTCAGAAGCGCCGCATTGACGTCCGAACGGTGCAGGCGTCGAATTCCCTGTGCATTTGCCGCCGCGAGTTCCACGTTGTCTTCGGGAATCGCCGTAGAGCAAACGACCGCATCTACGCCTTTCACATTGGCCGCGTCGTGCCCCTCAAAGATTTTCGCGCCGCGCGCCGCAAGCTGTTTCGCCACGTCGGACATTTTCTGGTCAGAGCCGGAAACCGAATAGCCCTGATCGAGGAGAATACGCGCCAGCGCGCTCATCCCCGCGCCGCCGACGCCGATAAAATGTATGTTACGGATTCCCTGAAGCATTCCGCTTCCTCTCCTTTTTCCTTCATTTAATGGGAACGAGTTCTGTATTTCCCTTTGCCAGCCGGATTACGCGGCTCGCGATTTCATCCGCCGCTTTAGGACGTCCCAATTTCTTCGCTGCCTTTGCCATGCGCTTCAGCTTTGCGTCCTCGCTCAAAAGCTCCGCCAGGACGGAAAGCAGACGCTCAGCCGTCAGTTCCCGGTCGAGAATCATGCGCGCCGCGCCCGCCGATGCAATAGCCCGTGCGTTCATCTCCTGATGATTCGCCGCGGCGAACGGATACGGCACCAATACCGACGGCACGCCGCGTGCCGTCAGTTCCGCGATGCCGATGGCCCCGGCGCGAAACACTGCCACGTCGGCGCAGGCGAGAGCCTGCGGCATATTGTAAAGATA
>CACZOL010000127.1 GCA_902782705.1 uncultured Selenomonadaceae bacterium | reverse complement strand
GGATAGTCGCGGCGAAGCTGCTCGCCGACGGCGCCCGCCAGTCCCTGCATATCCGTGAACACGTCGGACAGGGCAAGCACTTTTCCCGTGCACACATCATAATTTTTCCCAAAGACGTAGCGCATGCCCCAACCATCGCCTTTATCGATCAGAACATCTTCCAGAAAGCTCATCGCCAATGTATCGGCGCGGCGGATGAAAACATCGGTCTCTTGGCGGAGTGGGTACAACTGAACCGCCCCCGCCTTGCGCATGTCGTCTTGAACCGCCGTCGCCATGCCTGTCATGTTCTTGCGCGTGTCCACCACCAGCCACGCCGTTTCTTCGTTGTATTGGCGGAGCGTATCTTTAAGGGCCGCAAACTCTCCGGGTTGAGTCCCGACGTCAATCATGTTCCAGCGGGTACGCAAAAGCTCGCCGCCCTCCCCATCAGTGTCGACGCAGTGATAGATTGTCACGAAGGGCTGGATTGGACGCAGGCTCTCGTCGATATAAGACGGCGACGCCTCACAGACTGCGGAAGGAAAAACTGTCGCCGCAGGCGGCAGGACAGCAGGAGCGTCTATCAAAGAAACCGCGGCAAGGATCATAAACGCTTTCGTGGCTTTTCCGCAAATCGTCATTATCTTTCCCCCGTTTTCTTTCATCTTATCCATCGTATTCCTCGAAAAGCGAATCATGGTACGCAAGCAGTTCCTTCACGAGCGGACGCAGCGTCTCAACGTCGCCGTCGTCGTTAGTATCAATGCGAAGATGCTTCCCGTCCTTGAATTTGACATGGATCTGCAAGACGGGACGATAGAAGTCCTTTTCCTCCGCCTTCATCTTCCGGTCCTTGTAAAGCACCGAATGATAGTCAAAGGCGCGGAGATCGTACGCGGACAGTATAGCGTGGATTTGCTCCAAATAATCTTCGGGGAAAAAAATATACTCGTCGTCCCTCACCCACTCCTTTGCTTCGACGTCATAAGAAGACCTTCCGAGAAGCAGACGCTCGCCGTCGATGGCGTTCTTTTCCTGCACATGAACAGGCCCAAGATGCACCTTCCTGCCGCTGTCGGAAAGGGTGAACCTGCAATCCTCAATCGGCCCGTAGGACAATTTCGGCGGCAGCAGGGAATCGTCGCCCTGCTCCGCGAACCAGTTCGCAAAGGCAAGGTAGGTCTCCCGCGTCCATTCCGCGTCAGGGTTGTTGTTCTCCGTGAATTCCAGCTTTTCCCCCGAAGCGTAATTAGCGTTGAAATGGCACTTCTGAAACTCCGGCGGCAGTCCCGCTGTAACCCGATAATAACCGTTCTTTCCCACCAGCTTATATGTGTCGATGATGGACTGCAATGTCGCCAGCAGTTTTTCGTCCGCCGGAAGTCTGACACAGGCGTCTTGCAGGGAGTCCGTCCAAACGGTAGCCGTCAGCACGCCCTGCTCGTCCGTCCTTACCTCGCAAGTGTAAAACCTGTCCCCTTTGCCGGGGGACCATTCGCCCCGCAGATAGAAATGCGCGTAGAACGACGTGAGGTCCTTTGACACGATAGTTTTCGGCGCGTTGTGGTCCGTCTTGTCCGTCACACCGCCGCACTCAGGGGCTCCGATGGGCCTGCCGGAACAGCCGCCGAAGCTGAAAAACGTCAACGCGGAAAGTACCGCCGACAGAATCATTTTTCCCGTGCGTTTCATGTTCCCGTTTCCCCCTCGTATGCGCTCAGTACACTACCGATGGGCGGTCTCCCGTCGGGTCTGCCCCCTGCGGCCCGTCGCTGAATCGGAATCCCTGCCATGATTTTTGGAGCACTTCCCACGTCTCGTCCCGTCCGAAGCCGATGGCTTTTTCCAGTTCCGCGACGGGAATCCAAAGGAAAGTCGCCTCCGTTTTCTCCGCGTTGACGACATAAATGTCCGCTGAACGCTCAAAGGCTTCCTTGCTGATTTCCGCGCCGTTTGGGTCCATATATTTTCCCGGCGCAAAATTCATCATCCCCGGCCGGGTTCCGGACTCTTTGATTGCCCCCTGCTCCGTCGCGGCAAGATACGTGAACAGCATATCGTTCGACTTGTTGAGAAGCTGCCGGGCCACGATATATTCCCCGTCCTGAAGCCAAGGAAGACTCGTTTTCCTGTAAGACGTGTCGACATGATAATAGCGCTCCTCGCGATTGTTTTCGTCGATCACGCGATAGGCCGTTAATTTGTTTCCGCCCGCCATCCCGGCGAACCTCGGTCGGAACCCGCCCTCCGGGGGCCGGATCTCGATCGGCTTCAATACGTCCTCGCTCTCCGAGTCGTATTCATAGCACGCATAATCCAGATACATCCCGGTCCCGTCCATTGTCGCGACGGTGAATTCCAGCCATCCGTTGCCGTCCATGTCGCTGACGCAGAAGCAGGCGTTTTTCGCTTTCGCGTCCTCGAAGTCGATGCCGTTG
>CACZOL010000126.1 GCA_902782705.1 uncultured Selenomonadaceae bacterium | reverse complement strand
ATAGAGAAAATCTATGCCCTTGCCGCGTTGTCTCCCCGTTGTTTCCTGCTGCATCGCCCCACTGAGCTTATGACAATCCAGACCGCGGTTGCGGACGGATTCAAGGACAGAAACATCCCGCGGCTGCGGTTAAAGATGATGGAGCTTTTGTTGTTCCTCAGCCATTTGGGCAACACAGCGGTCCATGACACCCCGGTCTATCTCAGTAAGAGTCATGTGACTCTTGCCGGGGCCGCACATAAGCTGTTGACGGCTGATTTATCCAAGCACTTGACGATAAATTATTTAGCGGCTGAATTGGGGGTGGGAACCACAGCGCTGAAGAGGTCCTTCAAAAGCGTTTACGGGATGCCGATCTACCAATACCAAAAAGAATTGCGGCTCCAAAAGGCGCAGCAGCTTCTCTGGGAAACACCGCTTTCGGTGTCCGTCATCGCCGCTCATGTCGGCTTTGCAAATCCGGCCAAGTTTTCTACCGCGTTCAAAAAAAGGTTCGGCGTTTCCCCCTCGGAATATAAAAGAACTATCGAAAAGAAGCTCGATTGAACCATATCGCATAGTCCCAAAATCCCCGACACAAAATTATGTGTCGGGGATTTTCTTCCGAAAACGACCAAAAGGTAGTATAATATTTTAAATATAGTATTCATACCGATTCGATTCGTATCGCACGAGGAGGGCGGTTTCCATGCGGCAGTTTTCCTATATCATCCGACACGCGGATGACGTCGCGGACTGTATCAGCCGGTTTCGCGCAGTCGCGCCGAAAACGTACAGAAGCCTTTTGATTACCGTTTTCACGACCTCGGTGAAGCAGGCGCAAATCCTGCGCCTGACAGGACGGCTCGGGGACGCTTTCCCGGACGCCGCCATCGCGGGCTGCATAACGACGGACGTCATCCGTCACGGCGGCGTCAACGTCAACGCCGCCGTCGTTTCCTTCGCCGTCTTTGAGACGAGCGAAGTGAAGGTCGTGCGCTTTGACAACCCCGAAACGCTCGCCGCCGACGGGAAAAAATTCTGCGACCGTGTGCAGCGTATCGAGAATCTCGCCGCCGTCGGTATCTTGGGTACGCTTCACGCCCTTGATATCCAGCCGTTTCTCGATCATCTCGCCGTCCTCGACGACCGCGTCGTCATTTTCGGCGGCGGCGCGAACACCGTCAAAAACGCTCCCGCCTGCGTCTTCACCAAAGACGAGATCATGGAAGAAGGCCTCCTGGCCGTCACTTACGCAGGAAAGGATCTGCATGTCCACGCGAGCTTGAACTTTGGCTGGAAGCCGCTGGGCCGGGAATTTACCATTACAAAAATGACCGGCTCCCACGTCGTGGAGGAAATCGACCATCAGCCTGCCGCCAAGATTTACGAGCAATATCTGGGCATCCGACCGGACAAGAATTTTGCACGGGATACGCTGGCGTTCCCCGTGTTCGTCCGGCGCGGCGGCAGCTATGTTGCCCGCCACACCATCGGCTGCGGGGCGCACGGTTCGCTCCTTTTCATCGCCGATCTCCACGAGGGCGAAGCCATACGCCTCGCTTACGGCGATCCGCGCGAAATGATCGAGGACGCGAAAGCGGGATACGCCGACATGGCGGCGTTCCGACCGGAAGCGCTGTCCATCCTGAGCTGCTACGCCCACCGTATGTTCCTGCACGGCGATGTGAAGTTTGAGCTGGCGCCCGCACGGGACATCGCGCCGTCGCAGGGCTTCTACTCTTACGGCGAGATTTTCCGTTTCGCGGGCCGCGTGGGCGTCCACAACATGATGCTTTTGACCGTAGGCTTCCGCGAAGGGAAAAAACCGCTTACGCCGCTTCCCGTACGCGGCGAAATGCCGACACGGCTCAAAGATTCGCTGCTCCTCGTCGAACGCCTCGTCCACTTCGTCAGCGCTACGACGGCGGAACTGGAAAACGCAAACGAAGAGCTGGACCGCATGGCGCGTACGGACCGTCTCACACAGATCGCAAATCGGGGCGAAACGGAAGCTATCCTCAAAGAGGTCGTCGCTCTCGCCCAGAAGAATCATACGCGGGTTTCCGCTCTCATGATCGACATCGACGATTTCAAAAAAGTCAACGATATTTACGGACACGACGTCGGCGACTTGGCGTTGACGGAAACTTCCAGGATCCTGCGCGCCCACGTCCGGCAAGGCGACACCGTCGGGCGCTGGGGCGGCGAGGAATTCCTCCTGATTCTGCCCCACGCTGACGAAAAGGCCGCCCAGCAGGTCGCCGAACGCATCCGCAAGGCCATCGCGGCTCTGCGCATCCTGCCCGGCGACCATGGCTTCACCGCGAGCTTTGGCGTCGCGCGCATCGCCCCCGACGAGTCCTTCGAGGCTTTCTATCAGCGCATCGACGGCGCGCTTTACGAAGCGAAGCACAGCGGGAAGAATTGCGTCCGCGTGGCAAAAACGCCGCAGCGAAAAAAATAACCGCCGCAAACGGCAAAGAACTCCCAGCGTTACGCATCATAACGCTGGGAGTTCTTTGTCGTTCCTATTCTTCTTCCGCGACGCACACGCGGTTTTTCCCGGCCTGTTTCGCCCGGTACATCGCTTCGTCGAGATACTGGTAAAATTTCATATAATCGCCGCTCTCCGGGAATCTCGCGACGCCGAAACTTCCCGTGACGGACCGCCCGTCCGGCAGCGTATGACCCTTGTCCAGTTCCTCTCGAATCCGCTCCGCGACGCTCCTTGCCGCCTCAATCGTCGTATCGGGCAAAACGATGAAGAATTCTTCGCCGCCCCAACGGCCTGCCGCGTCGCTTCCGCGTATCGCGCTCTGGATGATCTTGGCGGTCCATCGGAGCGCCTCGTCCCCGACCGCGTGGCCGAAAGTGTCGTTTATGCTCTTAAAATCATCGAGATCGAGCATGATCGCGGAAAGAACCCCGTCGCCTTTCCGATTCCGCAGCAGCGCCTTTCGTAAAATGGACTCGATCTCGCCGCGATTGTAAAGTCCGGTGAGTCTGTCGGTACGGGCGAGCTGTGCAAGCTGCTCGTTCGCGATTTCCGATTCCGCGGATGCAACGGTTACGAAATTTGCGAGACACTGTACGAGCTTCATGATGTCGGTGAGTTGTCTCACGCGCGGCGTCAGCGATATCGAAGCTGCCGGAGACTCGCCCTGCGGTCCCTCGCGAAAACTCGCGGTCACCAGCGACATATTCAAAAGCAAGATATTTCCGTCCTCGTCCCTGCCGATCTCCCCGTTGACGTAAAGCCCCGCGGTCTGCGCTATGGACTGGAAGGGCCGCAGTTCCTGATTCGTATCCTCGCGCAGGAAAATTCTCCGCGTCACGCAGTTGATCAAAAGGATCGCTTCAGGCTCAAAGGACATGATGTCGATATGAGAGTTGTACGACGCATCCAAGATCCTGCTGGGATCGCCATAGGCCAGCCGAACCCGTTCCCCCTCGCGGCAGTCGCCCGCGATGGTCAGCGCTCCGTCCTCCGCGCAATCAATAGGAAGGCGCATGATCAAATTCCCGTTTCTCTCCACACAAAGCGGAAACAGTACGTTCCCTCCGTTGATATCCGTGCGGGACAGGCCCAGATATTTTTGGTAAATGTTCTGGGCGGGATTTCCATCCAGCTCCCGGATCACGTTATCCCCGTCCATTTTCGTGATGCGGAACGAAGGCCCGAGGGGCCGCCAGCCGACGCTGGTTCTCACGTGGATACGAAGCTCCCGGCCAAGAAAACAGACGGCGGCCGCGCCGCGCTCCAACACGCGCTCCCCGGCAAGCACATACTGGCCGGATTCTCCGGTGTTGCCCGCAATCCCGCCAAAAACCTTGATATGCGGCGCAAGCGGACGCAGCTGCGAAAGGAAACTATGCGCCGGCTCATCGTTTTGCGCGACAAAAAGCCCGACGCCCGCGACCTCTTCTTCCCGCAGACTTTCCAATAAAGAAGCGGCAGCCGCCTCCGGCGGCGTGTCGGAAAAGTCGATTGCAAAAAGGCGCACGTCGGTTTTCTCAAAAAACATGAAATTCAAGATCGCCGTATTCTCCGACATATAGCCGGACATGATTTCGCCGGACGTAGTACAGCCGACAATGACGGCGTTCGGCAGCATCCTTGCCAGCCGATGAACGAGCTCCGCCAGCGCCGCTTTATCTGTCCAGCCGGAAAACACGGAAACGAAAACTGTCTGCGCTTCCCGCGGACAGGTCTCGTACAACCGGCGCGCCCACGCATCAAACCCTGACATATCCTTCAAATAAAAAGAAAACTGCTTCATTCCAATAATGCTCCCCCTGCAAAACCACTCTTGCACGCATCGGCATGGTGGGATCCTATTCTAGGGTTTGATAGGTAATTCGACGTTTTTGTCCAAATCCCTTCCGCATAAGATACTTTGCGATCATCCCGCACAATACGATGGCGCCAGACTTGCGCCGACTATGTCTTCGCACGTCAGACGCAAAAAAGAGAGGCTTGAAGCCTCTCTGAAGGAACGATATTTACAGGATGCGGCGCGCGCCGATGTAGCGATCGCCCCAATAATATTCGTCATAAATGGAAGCGATGGACACGCCGATGCTGGATGCCGCGTGAATGAAGTTTCCGTCGCTCAGATAGATGCCCACATGGGACGGCCCGTACTCATACGTTGAGAAAAATACGAGATCGCCCGTGCGGAGCGCACTCGTCGGGATTGGGTGCCCGACTTCGTACTGCTCGTCCGCAGCACGCGGCAGATAAATGCCGGCGTTCGCAAACACGAAGCGCACATAGCCCGAGCAGTCAAACCCGCTGGGGGACGTACCGCCAAATGAATACGGAACGCCGATATATGCCATCGCCGTTTGCACGATGCGACGCGAAACGTAGTTCGATCCGCGGCTGACCGACTCCGGCATCTCTTTTCCGAGAAGCGCCTCATACGTCGAAGGCCCCACAGCGCCGTCTACGTCCATACCGTGCGCCGCCTGGAAATTCTTGACTGCCTCGACCGTCGCGGGACCGAAATCCCCGTCAGGCACCACATCATATCCGATGCGAACAAGCTCGGCCTGCACCTCAGCCACATCGCTGCCCTGATCACCAACCTGAAGCGACTCCGCCCCCACGACCGAGCACCAACACATGCACGCCATGGAAACGGCGAGAATACGGTTCTTCAACTTACCCAAAAAAAATCTCCTTTCTCTTTTCGCCTGCGAGGTTAGCTGGCACTCCCCGTTCCTGAGTTGGATTCGGCTTTATAATCGGAACATTTGCTTGAAACTTTCGTCCCAGTCAGTGTTCTTGACTCAAAGTATTGTATTCGGCATGATTGAAAAAAATCCTGCCGATAAAAAACATTTTTTAATGCCGTAAAAGTACGGAAACACTGAAAACTTCGGCATTCATCGTATTTTCAAGCACGCGTTAAATTATATGAAAGATATCTGAAAAATGACTGTACATATCAGAAAGCCCAAGTCCGAAAAATTTCTGATACAAAATATCTATCAAAAAACGCGGCAAGACTTTCCAGTCTTGCCGCGTCTGTTTCGTATGGTGCGGACGAGAGGGGTTGAACCTCCACGCCTTGCGGCACTGGATCCTAAATCCAGCGCGTCTGCCAGTTCCGCCACGCCCGCATAAAGGAAGCACTGGACAAGTCCGCCCACGCCTCTGACTGACTTATTCATTGCTTCCTTGTTCATTCTACCATCTATGCGCGCGGCGTGTCAAACCGTCGCGGTGATCCGCCGTGCAGTCAAAGGGCCTGACCGCGACGTGCAGTTCTTCGGCCAGCGCGCCGACGGTATCCACGCCGACCCTCTCCGCCGCTGCCAGCGGAATCTCCGCACAGACCCTTGCGTCCTCCAGCGCGTCGTGGTGACGGAAATCGACATGCAGAAACGCGCCGACGGTGTCGAGCTTGTGGTTGGGCAGATTCGGCCACGCCTTGCGCGAAATCTGCACCGTACAGCAGTGGAAGAAATGCGGCGGCTCGATATGGTTCGCCAGGATCGAGCTTCTCAAAACGCCCATGTCAAACGGCGCATTGTGCGCAAAGACGATATGGTTTTCAAGGAACGGGCGCAGTTCCGGCCAGATGCCCGCGAAATCCCGCTCGTGCTCTACCATCTCGGGGGTGATGCCGTGAATCTCGATGTTGAACGGCAAAAATTCCAGCCGCGGCGGACGAATCAGCGTCGAATACGTCCGCGCGATCTCGCCGCCCCGCACTTCAACGACGGCGACGCTGCACGCGGAATTCCGCTTGTCCGTCGCCGTCTCGAAGTCAATCGCGGTAAAATCCATCATGACGTTTCCTCATTTCTTTCACAAAAGGAGGGTGCATTTCTGCACCCTCTTTTCCTTCATCTTGCAATCATATTCCGCGTTTCTTCCTTAAATACTCGTCAATGGCCGCCGCCGCTTTCTTTCCCGCACCCATCGCGAGAATGACTGTCGCCGCGCCCGTGACGATGTCGCCGCCCGCGAAAACGCCCGGCTTCGTCGTCGCGCCCGTTTCCTCGTCCGCAATGATGTTGCCGCGCTTGTTCGTGTCCATGCCCGGCGTCGTCGACGCAACGATCGGATTCGGACCCTGACCGATGGCCATGACCACGGTATCGACGGGAATCTCAAACTCCGAACCGGCGACGGCTTTCGGACTCCTGCGTCCCGACTCGTCCGGCTCTCCGAGCTCCATGCGAATACATTTCAACGCGCGCACCCAACCTTTGTCGTCGCCCATGACCTCGACGGGATTGTTCAGAAGCTGGAAGTCGACGCCTTCTTCTTTCGCGTGATGAACTTCCTCCCGACGCGCAGGAAGCTCTTCCTCGCCGCGCCGATAGACGATATAGACGTGCTCCGCGCCAAGGCGAAGCGCCGTGCGCGCCGCGTCCATGGCCACGTTGCCGCCGCCGACCACCGCGACGCTTTTGCCGACGCGAATCGGCGTCCCGTATTCGGGGAAACGATATGCCTTCATCAGATTGCAGCGCGTCAGGAACTCGTTCGCCGAGTAAACGCCGTTCAAGTTTTCGCCCGGGATGTTCATGAAGAGCGGAAGGCCCGCGCCCGTGCCGACGACAACCGCATCGAACCCCTCTTCCTCCATCAGTTCGTCGATGGTGTAAAGCTGCCCGACAACGCAGTCCAATTCGATTTTCACGCCGAGTTTTTCAAGCGTCGCGATT
>CACZOL010000125.1 GCA_902782705.1 uncultured Selenomonadaceae bacterium | reverse complement strand
GGGACGTAGCTCAGCTGGGAGAGCGTTCGGTTCGCATCCGAGAGGTCGAGAGTTCAATCCTCTTCGTCTCCACCATCGACGCACACAAATCTCGTCTGTGGGACGGGGTTTTGGCAATAGAAAGGAGCGAGAGCTGCGAAGGTTCTTGCTCCTTTCTTTTTGTGAGAGCACTTAACGCTAAGCAGACGCTTGGCGCTTTAGCGGTCGCTTATGCAAAGCTCGCAAGCGAAGCGCAGCGCAAGTTTAGTGCGACGCATACTGGACCGCTTGAGGAGTCCGAGCGCAGCGAAGGACGAGTCTGGCGGGCATAGTATTTGTGGATTCGGCAGGCGTGACGTTTTCAATCCGATCCTAATAATCCTACTAAAAAGACGGTGAAGGAAATGAACCCTACAGTTGTGATCGGCACTACGTTTGTGGATATCAAGGGGTTTTCAAAGAACGTCTTTGATCCCCAGGGGCGCAATATCGGGGAAGTGAAATTCGTTCACGGCGGCGTCGGGCGCAATGTTGTCGAAAACTTTGCGAATGTAGGGATGCCCGTCTCCTATGTCGGGATGCTGGAGGATTCGGCAATCGGCCTGGAGGTAGAGAACCGTCTGAAAGAAATCGGCACGGACCTCAGCTTTGTGGTCAAGGTCCCGGACCACGGCATCGGCATGTGGCTGGCGATCCTTGACGAGAAGGGAGACCTGGCCGCCTCCATCTCCAAGATGCCTGATTTCACCTATCTGGAAGAGCATCTGCAAGCCCACGGGGAAGAGATCATCCGGCAGGCGGAAGCCGTCGCGCTGGAAGTGGACCTGAGCGAGAAGGTCGCCGAGCTGGCGGTCAAATTTGCAAAGCAGTACGGGAAAGACGTTTATGCCATCGTCGGCAATTTGAGCGTGGTCATGGCGCGAAGGGATCTGATCCGGCAGACAAAATGCTTTATCTGCAACGAGATCGAGGCCGCAAAGTTTTTTGACAAAGACCTTTCGGGCTGTACGGCGGAGGACGTGCGCATCTGGCTTCCCGAAGCGGCGAAGAGGGAAGGATTGCAGTCCGTGGTCGTCACCATGGGCGAGCAGGGCGCAGTTTATTATGAGCAGGGCGCACCAAGCGCCGGGATTTGCCCTCCCTGCCCGACAAAGGTCGTCGATACGACCGGAGCGGGCGACGCGTTCTTTTCCGGGGCCGTGATGGGGCTTATCCGGGGCGCTTCCCTGGCGGAGGCGTCCGGGTACGGCGCGCGGCTGGCGTCGGCGACGATCAGTCGGGAAGAAAACAGCTGCCCGATGGACAAGGCGTTTTTCGACAGGCTGCGGGAATTGTAAAAAAACCCTCCTCATAGGGAAGGATAAAACCAATACAGAAAACAAGGAGAGACGATATTATGCGGTACACAGGGGTAACCTCCAGAGGAATCATCATGCCGATCTTCAAGGAAGGAGACGATCTCGTTTCCCTGATTCGGGACGGCTTGCTCAAGGCGGCGGAAAAGGAAGGGTTCGCGCTGCAGGACAGAGACGTCGTCGGCGTCACGGAGGCCGTGGTGGCCCGTACGCAGGGGAATTACGCGACTGTCCGGCAGATCGCAAAAGACGTCAGCCAAAAGCTCGGCGGGGAGGATATGGGAATCATTTTCCCGATTCTGAGCCGCAACCGATTCGCGATCATGCTGCGGGCGCTCAGCATGTCCTGCAAGAAGCTCTATGTGCAGCTCTCTTACCCGTCGGACGAAGTGGGCAACCATCTGATCAGTCTGGACGAGGTGGACGGGAAGAAGGTCAATCCGTATTCGGACAGCTTTGACGAGAAGGGTTTCCGCGAGGTCTTCGGCTTTGATACCGTCCATCCGTTCACGGGCGTGGATTATATCGAATATTACAAGAGCCTCGGCAAGAATATCGAGATCGTATTCTCCAACGATCCGTGCTACATCTTGAAGTACACGAAAAACGTGATCAACTGCGATATTCACACGAGGAAACGCACGAAGCGCATCTTGCAGGCGGGCGGCGCGGCGCGCGTTTACAGCTTGGACGACATCATGACCGCTTCGGTGGACGGCAGCGGCTATAACGAGAAATACGGCCTCCTGGGCGCGAACAAGGCGACGGAGGAAAAGGTGAAGCTGTTCCCCCGGGACTGCCAGAGCTTCGTGGACCGGCTGCAAAAGGAACTGGCGAAAGCGACGGGCAAGAAGCTGGAGGTCATGATTTACGGAGACGGCGGCTTCAAGGACCCCGTCGGCGGCATTTGGGAGCTGGCCGACCCGGTGGTGTCTCCCGCATATACGGAAGGGCTCAAGGGGACCCCGAATGAACTGAAGATGAAGTATTTCGCGGACAACGATCTGAAGGATTTGAGCGGGCAGGAGCTCTCGAAAGCCATGAAGGAGAAAATCAAGGCGAAGGATTCAAACCTTGTGGGCGACATGACCTCGCAGGGCACGACGCCGAGGCAGCTCACGGATCTTTTGGGAAGCCTCTGCGACCTGACCAGCGGCAGCGGCGACCGTGGAACGCCGGTGGTATTGATACAGAATTACTTCACGAATTACGCGACGGAATAATTTCTCGCGCAGGACAAGACAGGACAGTCGGCCAGGCGGCCGGCTGTCTTTTTTGTGCGAGAATACTTTTTAAAAAAACTCTTGACTTTTTATTTAACATATGATTAAATGTTCATGTAAACAAATTAACTATAACATCAATTTAAAAATTTCAGGAGGGATTTCTTATGAAAAAGAAGTACAAAATCGAAGTGGATTGCGCGGCTTGCGGGCTGAAGATGGAAGAGGCCGCCGCGAAGGTCGAGGGCGTCGACAAGGCCGCCGTCGGATTCATGGCGCAGAAGATGACCGTAGAGTTTGCCGAGGGCGCCGATCCTGCCGTCGTCATGCCGAAGGTGCGCGAGGCGTGCAAGAAGGTCGAGCCGGACTGCGAAGTCTTCATCTGAGTGAGGCGTGTGGAGAGTGAAAAGTGAAGAGTGAAGAGTGAAGATAAAAAACGGAATCTCTTCACTCTCAACTCTCCACTCTATAAGGAAGGTATGGCGTTATGACGGAAAAACAGAAAATTATGGTGGTGCGGATTATCGCAGCGGCGGCGCTGTTGGTGGCGCTGGAGTTCGTTTCCGTCGAAGGACCGCTTCTGGGCGCGCTCTATGTCGTCCCGTATCTTGTCATCGGGTACGACATCCTGCGCAAGGCGGCGCTGGGCGTCAGCCACGGCGAGTTCTTCGACGAGAGCTTCCTGATGGCGATCGCGACGCTGGGCGCGATGGTGCTCGGCGAATACCGCGAGGGCGCGGCGGTCATGCTGTTCTATCAGATCGGCGAGCTGTTCCAGAGCTACGCCGTCGGCAAGAGCCGCGGCAACATC
>CACZOL010000124.1 GCA_902782705.1 uncultured Selenomonadaceae bacterium | reverse complement strand
TTATCTTTCACGCACCGCGCCCGCGCCGAAAATCTCCTCGACTGCCGCCGTTGCCTCCGGCGAACCGTCCATCCAGTATTCCCGCCCCAGAGGCATATTTTTCCGGCGATCCGTAAGATAAATATACACCGCATGCTCCCCGCTATGGGTGCTCGCAACTTTTTGAAGCCGCGCATAGGCTTCCGGCGTTGCCTGCGCGCTCGTCGTCAATATGAAATATTCGGTCTTGTAGTCTTCCATCGGCCAGACTTTATCGGCGAGCAATTTTACGCCTTTCTCCGTTACGTCTACACGCCCCTGCACCACCACGGGACGATCCTCCGTAAAAAGCTCCGTCGCTTCGTAAAACAACCTGGAGAAAACGATGGTTTCTATATCCCGCGTGTAGTCTTCCAACGTGACAAACGCCATCGTATCGCCTTTTTTCGTCGCTATCCGCTTCACTTTTGCCACAAGGCCCGCCACACGCACAAGCTGCTTGTCCTTCGCCCCACCGTCCAAAATCTGCTCCAGCGGCGCGAGTTTTTCCATCAGTTCCCGATAAATATCCAGCGGGTGTCCCGTAATATAGAAGCCTGTGATTTCCTTTTCCCAAGTCAACAACTGAGAAAGCTCCACTTCGGGAATATCCGGCAGCGGAAGATCCGTCGCGCCTTCCTCTTCTTCGTCGAAAAGCCCGATCTGCCCGCTCGCGGCGTCTTTTTGCGCGCGAGCGGCCGCCTCCAGCGTCTGCGACGCCACGGCAAGGAGCTGCGAGCGTCGGGCGCCGAGCGAATCGAAAGCGCCGCACTTGATCAGGCTCTCCACTACGCGCTTATTGATCTGCGTCGTATTGACACGGCGGCAAAAATCAAACAAGGACAAAAACGGTCCGCCGCTTTCCCGGATCTCTTCGATGACTTTGATTGCCTGCTCGCCGACGTTGCGAATCGCGGCAAGCCCGAAGCGGATGGCCTCGCCGTCCACACTGAAAGCCGCCGAGCTCGCATTGATATCCGGCGGCAGAATCGAAATGCCCATACGACGCGCCAGCTCGATATATGTTGCAACTTTTTCGTTCGCGTCCATGACGCTTGTAAGCATGGCCGCCATAAACTCCGCCGGATAATGCGCTTTGAGGTAGGCGGTCTGCCACGCGACAAGCGCATAAGCCGCGCTGTGCGATTTATTGAAGCCGTAATTCGCGAAATGCGTCAACAGCTCGAAAATCTTGCCCGCGAGATCATCGTCGATTCCGGTTTTCCGCGTTCCGGCAAGGAACGCTTCTCGTTTCTGCATCAGGAGTTCCGGCTGTTTATGT
This sequence comes from uncultured Selenomonadaceae bacterium, assembly GCA_902782705.1. Lineage (GTDB taxonomy): Bacteria > Bacillota > Negativicutes > Selenomonadales > Selenomonadaceae > RUG12372. The sequence continues at coordinate 4,101 of CACZOL010000124.1, read as the reverse complement.
CCCATCGCACGGCGCAAGATATCCGCCTCGCCGAGAGAAAATCCCGCGAGCACCTGCACGATCTGCATGACCTGCTCTTGATAAAGCACCACGCCGAACGTCTCTTTCAGAATCGGCTCCAGCAACGGGTGGAGATACGTTACCTTCTTTTTCCCCTTGCGCCCGTCGATGAAATCCTGCACCATGCCGCTGCCCAAAGGGCCGGGCCGATACAGCGCCACGGTCGGAATCAAATCCTCGAAGCCTTCCGGCGCGAGATCCTTGACGAGCTGCGTCATCCCCGCCGATTCCATCTGGAACACGGCGCCCGTCTTACCGTCGCAAAGCATTCGGGCCGTCTTTTCATCGACGAAGGGAATATCGTGAACGTCGATCCTTTTTCCGCGTGTATTCTCGATATTTTGTATGGTATCGCCGATGACGGTCAGTGTCCTGAGTCCGAGGAAATCCATTTTCAAAAGGCCGAGTTCCTCGACAAGGTCTTTGTCATAAGCCGTAACCAGCGTGCCCTCGGACATTTGCACCGGCATATACGTCGTGAGCGGCTCACGCGCGATCACGACGCCCGCCGCATGAGTGGATGACTGACGCGGCAGCCCCTCGATTTTCCGCGCGAAATCAATCATGCGCCGCACGCCGGAATCGGCCTCGTAGAGGCTCCGGAAATCCGTCGAAGTTTTGAGCGCTTTGTCCAGCGTAATGCCGAGCTCTGTCGGAATCAGTTTCGCCGCTTTATCCACTTCAGCGTAAGACATACCGAGCACGCGTCCGACGTCGCGCACCGAGCCGCGCGCCGCCATCGTGCCGAACGTGATGATCTGCGCCACATGGTCGTCGCCGTACCGCCGCTTTACATAGTCGATGACTTCTTTTCGGCGAATATAACAAAAGTCCACGTCAATATCGGGCATCGTCACGCGCTCGGGATTCAGGAAGCGCTCAAACAGCAGCGCGTATTTCAGCGGGTCGATGTCCGTGATGCCGAGAATATATGCAACGATACTGCCCGCCGCCGAGCCGCGTCCCGGCCCGACCGCGATTTGATGCTCGCGCGCGTAATTGATGAAATCCCAAACGATCAAAAAGTAGCTGTCGAACCCCATCTGATGTATGACGCCGAGCTCGTACTCCATGCGCTCGCGGGCTTCGTTCGTTACGGGGGTGTAACGATTGCCGATTTTTTCCTCACAGAGCCGCCGAAGATATGCTTCGTCCGTCATGCCTTCCGGCAACGGGAACCGCGGCAGGATATGCTCGCCAAAGGTAAATTCCACGTTGCACCGCTCCGCGATGCGGAGGGTGTTCTCCACCGCTTCCGGATATTCCGGAAAAAGCGCCTCCATCTCTTTCGGCGCCTTCATATAAAACTCGTCGTTGGAGAATTTCATGCGGTCCGGACTGTCCAGCGTCTTTCCTGTCTGAATGCAGAGCAATACATCGTGGAACGCCGCGTCTTCCTTGTGCGTATAATGGGAGTCGTTCGTCACGACCAGCCCGACGCCGTATTTTTTCGCTAGGCGTATCAGACCCTCCGACGCTTTTTCTTCCTCGGGGATCCCATGTTTTTGCAGCTCGATGAAAAAATTGTCCTTGCCGAAAATGTCGATATAATCGGCAACGAGTTCATCCGCCTTGTCCGGCTGGTCCTGGATCAGCGCGCGCGGAATCTCGCCAGCGATGCAGGCGGAAAGGCAAATAATGCCCTCGTGATAACGGCGCAGAAGTTCCTTGTCCACGCGCGGCTTATAATACGTTCCTTCGATGTTCGCAAGGGAAACGAGCTGCACAAGATTCCGATACCCCGTCTCGTTTTCCGCAAGCAAAATCAAATGATAGTAGCGAACGCCGCCGACCTCGAACATATCTTTTCGCGACGCGGGCGCAAGATAGACCTCGCAGCCGATGATGGGCTTAATTCCGGCTTTTTTCGCCGCTTTGTAAAACTCCATCACGCCGTACATCTGCCCGTGGTCGGTGATGGCGACGGCGCTCATGCCGAGCCGTTTCACTTCATCGATCAGCTCAGAAACGCGGCTTGCACCGTCCAAAAGGCTGTATTCCGTATGCACGTGCAGATGCACGAAATCCTTCGCCATGCCGTCGCCTCCCTTCATTCGCGCAATGACTCGTATTCTCATATTATAGCAGAGTACGACGGAGAAAAAAAGCACAGAAAAAAGGAGCGGACGCCCTGTCCGCTCCTTTTTGAACCTATCAGTATTGCATTTCCCGTAATACCGGACGATATCCCGTTCCCAAATCGGTGTAGGTGATCCAATTCGCCTCCGCATCCCATTCGAGATCGTATCGGTGCGACTGGGGATCGACGTTTCCGAAATTCTCGAAGGAAAGCACCAGCGATCCGCCCTCCAGCGGCGTAATATTCGCCTCGCCGCGGGGAACGCCGGAATGAAAATTCCTGCTGTCTACATAAACTTGCATTTTCCCTGCTGCGGCGTCATAGCCATAAAGTTTTGCCTGCTCACGGCTGGCGATGACAAAAAAAGTCTTGTCGTTTTCCTCGTCGCGCACGGCCCTGAACCAATAGCCGTAAGTCACTTCCGGCAGATATTCTTCATATACGCGGTCTTTATCCCGCGTCATGATTACATGGTAACGCCCTTTGTCGTCAGCCGCAAGCAAGCTTCGAATCTGCACGGTTATTATCCCGTCCGGCGTAGTGAAGGACTCCTTCCATGCCTCCGTCTTGCTGATCTGCGCGGTCAGATTCGCCTGATATTTGATCAGCGCGAAGGAGCTCGCCTCCGCCGTCTGCGCCTGCGCGCCAAAGAACGCCGCCCCCGCGGTCAGCGGAACGATAAGAAGCTTTTGCCATTGTTTCATTCGATAGACCTCCTTTTAATCTCCATCAATCAACGATGTACCGGTCATTTCCTTCGGCGCGTCAAGTCCCGCAAGCTGCAAAAGCGTCGGCGCGATGTCGCAGAGCTTTCCTTTACGGAGCCTGTGCAGACGACGCGCATTCACGAGGATGAACGGCACGGGATTCGTCGTGTGCTGCGTAAAGGGCGCGCCCGTTTCTTTGTCCAGCATCTGCTCGCAGTTGCCGTGATCGGCGGTAATGCAAAGGACGCCGTCCGCTTTTTTGATCGCCTCGACAACACGTCCGACGCAGGCATCCACCGTCTCGACCGCTTTGACCGCCGCCTCCATCACGCCCGTGTGGCCGACCATGTCGCCGTTGGCAAAATTCAGGATGATGAAGTCGTATTTGCCGGAGCCGATGGCCTCTACGACTTTGTCCGTGACTTCGATCGCGCTCATCTCCGGCTGGAGATCGTAGGTCGCGACTTTCGGCGACGGAACGAGAATCCGATCCTCATGGTCGTAAGGCTTTTCAAGGCCGCCGTTAAAGAAGAACGTGACATGCGCGTATTTCTCCGTCTCAGCGATACGAAGCTGCGTAAGCCCCGCATCTTCGATCACTTCGCCCAACGTCTTTGTCAAAGCTTCCGGCGGATAAGCGATTTTGACATTCAGCCCCGCCTCGTATTGCGTCATCGTAACGTATGCCGGGCGAAGCGTCTCGTCGCGCTTGAATGCGTCGAAAGATTCGTCGGTAAAGGCGTGCGTCATTTCCCGCGCCCGATCGGGCCGGAAATTGAAGAAAATCACGCCGTCCTCTTTTTTCATGCCATCGTATCCGTCCAACACCGCCGGAATCACGAATTCGTCCGTGACGTCCTGCGCGTAAGAGGCGGCAATCGCCGCAGCCGCGTCTTTTTCCTTCACGCCGTCGGCATGGGCGATGGCTTCGTAGGCCTTTGTCACGCGTTCCCATCTCTTGTCGCGGTCCATCGCATAGAAACGGCCCGAGATCGTCGCTATTTTTCCGACGCCGATCTCCGCAAGCTTTCTCTCCAAATCCGCCAAGTATCCGTCCGCGCTCTTCGGCGCGACATCACGCCCGTCGAGGAACGCGTGAATCCAGACTCTAGAAAGCCCTTCACGCTTCGCCATCTCGATCAGGGCGTAAAGGTGATCGGTATGGCTGTGAACGCCGCCGGGCGAAACGAGCCCGAAAAGATGCAGCGCGCCGCCCTGTTTCTTCACCGTCTGCATGACGCCGGAAAGCGCCTC
>CACZOL010000123.1 GCA_902782705.1 uncultured Selenomonadaceae bacterium | reverse complement strand
TTTTCGGTCAGCCTATCATATTATATTAGATGCCTTCACCGTCGAGCCCCGTGAAGCGGCTGCGCGTCAAACGCTCCACCTGCCGCACCGCGCCGTCCTTGATCGTGAGGATCACTTGCCCGTAAGGCAAATCCCGAAACGACTGACGGATTTTCTCAGGGAGTGCCCTGTCGCCCGCAGTGCCGGGCTTTCCGCCTCCCGTTGTGAAAAGCGCGTCGCCGCCGATGCGTTCCTCCCGCTCCACGGAAACAAGCCGCGAATCCTGCGCGGTCAACACGATCCGACCGCTGCCGATCTCCGACAGCCCCCGCGAGATAAAAGCCATCGCACCGTCGGGAATCTCACCGGGAGCAAGAGAATGCTTTTTCTCCATATCCCGTTCCCTCCCCGACGTTTTGTATTGGAGGTATTATATAGCTGGAATCATACTTTGTCAATATGATTTGTAATTTCTTGTGCGCGGCTCAGCATACCGCCTGCGAGGCACGCCGCAGCAATATTCACTGCACTTTTCAAAAGCAGTCCCGGCGTAGAAGCAAGACCGAGGGCGAAGCTGTCGTAAAGGAACGCGCCTGCCAGCGTATAGCCCGCCGTCATGAACAGGCACGCGACGACCATGCCGCCGAGAACGCGCGGCGAGGCAAACTTGGGCGCGTCGTTTCCGGCGAGAGCCACACGGTAGAAAATTCCCGCCATGACTGCCTTAATCATCAGCGTCGGCAAAATCCAGACGGGAAAGCCGCCCGCCAAATCGGCCAGCGCCGAGCCAAAGGCTCCGGCGAAAATACCCGCTTTTCGCCCCGTCAAAAATACGGCGAGAAAAATCGCCCCGTCTCCTAAATGTGCATAACCCAAAGGAATCGGAATCTGCGGCACGAAAGTCGCGATGAAGACGAAAGCCGCCATGACGCCGGCCACGCAGATTTCTTTCGCAGAAAGTCGCGGTGCGGCAATAATTTCAGTTTTTGACATAAAGAATATCTCCCTTCGCAAACGGTAGAAAAGAACTTCGTGGAAATAGCCTGCTCCACAAAATTCTTTTTGACTTTTCCGATTATATACCTATGTTTTTTTCTTGTAAACTACAAATGTTATTTGATTTGCGAAACGACAGCATTTCTATTTTGGCTTTGTCAGCTTCATTTTATCCGTCGTTTTTTCCAGCGACGCCATAAACGCACGCCCGAGCTCGGACAGCCGACGGTCGGCATGACGAATCACACCTACGGTCATAGTCTCCTCCGCGTCCAACGGCACGGCGATAATATCGCGTCCATGCAGGAACGAGGGCAATACGCCCGTCGTCACGATATACGCGTCCAGCTCCATCAGGAAATTTGCCACCGCCGCCCGGTCAGTGACGAGAACTCGTTTCTTCACTGATCGTTCGCTGCCGATTTCCTCAGCGAAGTAAAACGGGTTTTCCTCTCCCTGATCGAAAGTGACGCAAGGATATTCCTCCAAATCGGTGAAGCCGACCGATGCGCACCTTGCTAACGGATGCTTCCGAAAAAGGAATACATGGGGCCGCGCCATGAACAGCGGGGAAAAAACGAGGCGGCTTTCCTTCAAGAGCTTCCGCAGCACCTTTTCATTCGCTCGGCTTATATAGATCACGCCAATCTCGCTTTTAAGGTTCCGCACGTTTTCAATGACCTTCCCCGTGCGCTCCTCCAGAAGCGAAAATTCATATCCGTCGCCGCCGTATTTCTTCGCCAGCTCGACAAAAGCGCTGGCGACAAAGGTATAATGCTGTGTCGAAACGGAAAAATACTGTCTGCCGCTCTCGCCGCTGTAGCGGTCCTCCAATAGACGCATCTGTTCGACGACCTGACGTGCATAACCGAGAAACTTTCTTCCCTCGTCGGTAGGCTTCATCCCCCGCGGACTACGGACGAAAAGCGTCTTTTGAATTTCCCCCTCCAACATAGAGAGCGCTTCGGTGACGCTGGGCTGGGAAACGAAAAGATGGCGCGCCGCGAGGCTCACCGAACCGTATTTCGCGACGGCCAGCGCGTATTTCAGTTGTTGAAGCGTCATATCCTATTTCTTTCCTTCCAAAACCTCCGTCAACGTATGCCACGAAAGCGCGGCGCATTTGACGCGGGCGGGGAGCTTCGCTACGCCTTGCAGCGCGGCGGCGTCGCCAAGCTCGTCAAGCGCCGGATCGTCTTCGGGAATTTCTCCTTTGATCATCGCCAGGAAAGTTTCGGCAAGCGCTTTCGCTTTTTCTGCCGTCTGTCCTTTGACGAGGCCAATCATCAGCGACGTGGACGCCTGCGAAATCGCGCAGCCGACGCCTGTGAACGCCGCGTCCTCGACGACGCCGTCCCTGACGCGAAGCTCCAGCGCAATCTCGTCGCCGCAGCTCGGATTCCGTCCTTTCAGCACGGCGGTGGGCGCATCGAGATGGCGGCGATGTTCTGTGCTCCGGCTTTCCTCGGCAATCAGCTCAGTGTATATATCTTCAATTCCCAATGCGCATGACCTCCCTGACTTTTCCCAGTGCGTCAAGCCAACGGTCGATGTCCTGACGTGTATTGTAAAAATAAAAGCTCGCCCGACAGGTCGCGATTTGCCCGAGGTACTTCATGAGCGGCTGGGCGCAGTGATGTCCCGCCCGAATCGCGACGCCCTCGCTGTCGAGAATGGTGGAGACGTCGTGGGGGTGTACGCCCTTGACATTGAATGTAATAATGCCGGTCTTGTTGTCTCTCTCGCTGTCGCACCCGTAAAGTTCAATCCACGGCAACGCGCGAAGCTGCGGCAGCGCATAGGCGAGAAGATCGTCCTCGACGGCCTTGACGCGCTCGAAGGTCAAATTTTCCAGATAGTCGATGGCGGCAGTGAGCCCCGCAGCGCCGCCCACGTTTTGCGTACCCGCCTCAAACTTCGCAGGAAGCTCAGCGTAAGTGCTTTCCTGCTCTTCCACGTACTCGATCATGTCGCCGCCCGAAAGGAACGGCGGCATGGTCTCCAGCAGCGAGGCACGCCCGTACAGCACGCCGACGCCCATCGGCGCCAGCAATTTGTGACCGGAAAAAGCGAAAAAGTCCGCGCCGAGCGCCTGCACGTCTGCCGCAATATGCGGCACGCTCTGGGAACCGTCCACGACGACGACCGCACCTGCCTCGTGCGCCCGATCGGCGACACGGCGCACAGGATTCACGAGCCCGAGTACATTGGAGACGTGCGTAATGGCAACGAGCTTCGTCTTTTTCGTGATCTTGTCCGCGACGTCCTTTTCCGAAAGATTGCCGTCCTTCTCCAAATAAATATATTTCAAAGCCGCGCCTTTCGCTTTCGCGACGCGCTGCCACGGTACGAGATTTGAATGGTGCTCGGCGATGGTCAGCACGATCTCGTCTCCTGCGCTGATATTGGAAAGCCCGTAGCTATAAGCGACAAGGTTCAGCGCTTCGGTCGCGTTTTTCGTGAAAATGATTTCCCGCGCTTCCTTCGCGCCGATAAAGCGACGCACGCGGTCACGAGCCGTCTCATATATGTCGGTGGCTTCGACAGAAAGCGCGTAAGCGCCCCGATGGGGATTCGCATTGCAGCCGCCGTAATAGCCGCACATCGCGCGAATCATGCTTTCCGGCTTTTGTGTCGTAGCGCCGTTGTCAAGATAAACAATGGGCCGCCCGTTCATCTGCTGGCGCAGAAGCGGGAAGTCCTTGCGAAAATCCTCTGTTTCAACCATCGGAAAGCCTCCTTTCAATAAACGTCCGAATCTCGTCGGCCAGCGTGACGTCCGCGACACGCTCCAACACCGGCGCGGCGGCGGCGAGAACGACGAGACGCTTTGCGTCGGCCGGTGAAAGGCCTCTGCTCGTCAGGTAATACAGCTTTTCTTCATCGAGCTTGCCAACGCTCGTCGCGTGACGCCCGTCCACCTCCGCTTCACCGGAAAGCATCAACGGCGCGGAACGATTCACGACATTCGGCGAAAGCAGTGTGACTGCCTCCCGCTCACGCCCAACGGAGCCGACGGCCCCGCGGACAAAATCCAGCGTGCCGCGAAAAATTTTCTCCGCCTCGTCGGCCAATCCTCCCTGCACGACGAGGGAAGCATCGGTATTTTTTCCCCGCTGCCGCGCGATGTAGTTCATATCGATTTTCTGCCGCCCGTCGGCAAAATACAGCGCGGCTACGTCGGCGCTGCTGCCGTCTCCGACGAGGTCGACGTCCAGCAAATCGGCAACACTCTCCCCGCCAAGATTCACGGCGGTATAGACGAAGCGCGCGTTCTCCGACAAGGTCGCCTTGACCTTGTCGGCGCACTGTGTTCCGTCCGGTGCGAGCCGCGCCCGCGTCAGTCGAAGCTCCGCCCCCGCGCCGATTTCCACATGAAGCTCGGAAACCGCTTCGCCCCGAGTTACGACCGTGAACTCCCGCGTCTCTCCGGCGGGAATCGTGACAAGCCGCGCGGCAGGCGGTTCCCGCAAAACTTTCTCCGGCACGCGTACCTCGTTGACGCCAAGCCAGCGCCATGTCGGGACGGGAATCCTGCCGTAAACGATTTCTTTTTCCGCTGCCGCCATTATCCCCTCGTCCCTTCCAATTCCAGATCGATCAGATTGTTCATTTCTACCGCGTACTCCATCGGCAGCGCTTTTGCAATCGGCTCGACGAATCCGCGCACGATCATCGCCCGCGCTTCGTCCTCTTTGATGCCCCGGCTGGTCAGATAGTAAATCGCCTCGTCGCTGATGCGTCCGATTTTCGCCTCGTGTCCGACGTCCGCATCGTCCTCGCGGACGTCCATGACCGGAATCGTATCGGAGCGGGAAACGTCGTCCAACATCAGCGATTCGCAGTTTACCGCGCATTTTGCGCCCTTCGCGCCGGCGGTCACTTTGACGCCGCTCCGATACACGGCGACGCCGCCGTCCTTTGAAATGGAGCGGGTATTGATTACCGACGAAGTACGCGGCGCGGCATGCACGACCGTCGCGCCGGTGTCGAGATGCTGCCCGCGTCCTGCGAACGTCACGCCCGTGAACTCGCAGCGCGCCCCCTCCCCCGACAAAATGCTCGTCGGATACAACATGGATACGCGGGAGCCGAAGGAGCCGGACACCCATTCAATCAAGCCGCCCTTTTCCACCAGCGCACGTTTTGTGTTCAGATTCATCATGTTTTTCGACCAATTCTCGATGGTCGAATAGCGAAGACGCGCCCCCTCTTTTACATACAGCTCGACGCAGCCCGCGTGCAGATTCGTCACATTGTACTTCGGCGCGGAACAGCCTTCGATGAAATGCAGGCTCGCGCCCTTCTCCACGATAATCAGCGTGTGCTCGAATTGTCCCGCCCCCGGCGCGTTGAGCCGAAAATACGACTGCAGCGGGATTTTCACCTCGACGCCGGCAGGAACGTAGACGAAAGATCCTCCGGACCAAACCGCGCCGTGCAATGCCGCAAACTTATGATCTTTCGGCGGCACAAGCTTCATGAAATGCGCGCGGACGAGGTCTTCATGCTCTCTGAGCGCCGTCTCCATATCGGTGTAAACGACGCCTTGTTTTGTCAGGCTCGTTTGTATGCTGTGATAGACCACTTCAGAATCGTACTGCGCGCCGACGCCCGCCAACGACTCTTTCTCCGCCTCGGGAATCCCGAGCCGGTCGAACGTATCCCGAATCTCATCCGGCACGTCCTCCCATCGCCCCGCCATCTGCGCATCCGGCTGCACATAGGTCGCGATTTTTTCCATATCCAAAGCCGAAAGATCCGGTCCCCAACCAGGCAGCGAAATCTCATTGTAAACGGCCAGTGCCTTGAGACGCATCTCCGTCATCCAGTCCGGATCGTGCTTGCGCTCCGAAATGTCGCGTACGATTTCCTCGGTCAACCCGCTTTCCGACCGGTAACGCGGACGATCCTCGCCACGCACGTCGTAAAGCGCGCGCTCGATATCCTCAATGAAGGTTTTCTGCTTCGCCATAACGCGTCACCTTTCCCCTCCAAGAAAATGAGCGTAACCGTGAGTTCCAATCTCCTCGACCAACTCCGCGCCGCCGCTTTTCACAATGCGTCCGTCCAAGAGCACATGCGCCCCATCCACCGAAAGCGCAGACAAGATATTCGCGTTGTGCGTGATAATCAGACACGCGTTTTCCGTTGTGCGAAACGCCTTGACGCCGTTCGACACGACACGCACCGCGTCCACGTCGAGTCCAGAGTCCGTCTCGTCAAGAAGCGCGAGTTTCGGCTTCAGCATTAAAAGCTGCAAAATCTCGGTCCGCTTTTTCTCACCGCCGGAAAAGCCCACGTTCAAATATCGGCTCGCCCAATCCGCGTCCATTTTCAGCGTTTCAAGCGCCGCCGCCAGTTCCTTTCGGAAAGCCATGACGCCGGCCTTTTTGCCCGTGATGGCCTGACGCGCCGTCCGCAGCATATTTTCCACCGTAACGCCCGGAATCTCCTCCGGCGTCTGGAACGACAAAAACAACCCGCGCCGTGCCCGCTCATGCGTCGGAAGCGCAAGCAGCTCCTCGCCGTCAAAGGCTGCGTCGCCCGCGTACACTTCATAACGCGGGTGCCCCATCAGAACGTTCATCAGCGTTGTCTTTCCCGAGCCGTTCGGCCCCAAAAGCACGTGCGTCTCGCCTTTCCCGACGGAAAGATCGACGCCGCGCAAGATTTCTTTTCCTTCCACGCCCGCGTGCAGCCCGCGAATCGTCAATATATTATCTCCCATAGCAAGCACTCCTTTACGATGGATTCATTTTAGGAGATTCATCGTTTATTGTCAATCCCTATATGGTAAGTATGAAAATAAATAAATCCGATAGCTCACAAATATATGAACAACAAAAAACTCCGTGCATCATCACGGAGCTTTTGCAGTCAAATCTATGAACTGTGACGGACAGCCAAATCAGCCCCCGCCGAGGGAATTTTTCAACATTTCATTCATGCTGCCGGTTCTGTATCCTACGAGATCGAGCGTCACATAAAAGAACCCGACGGCTTTCAGCTTTTCCGCAATTTCGCCTCGATGCTTGACGATATTTTCAATTGCGGAAGGCTCGGCCTCGACACGCGCAAGCGCGCCGTGATGGCGCACACGAAGTTGCCCTTTCACTAAAGGCCGCAGGATTCTTTCCGCCGCCTCGACCTGTGCAAGCCGCTCTGCTGTCAGCGGCACGCCGTATGCAATGCGGGAAGCGAGGCAGGCAGCGCTGGGCTTGTCCGCGACGGAAAGGCCCCACACCCGCGCCTGCGTGCGGATATCCGCTTTCGACCACCCGCATTCGACAAACGGAGAAACGACCGTCGGCGCCATCTCTGCAATCGCCCGCGCTCCGGGGCGAAAATCGCCTGCGTCGTCGAGATTGCTCCCGTCGGCTACAAAGGCAAAACCGTTTTCCTTTGCCCAGCCGCAAAGCTTTTGAAAGCGCCCTCTCTTACAGTAATAACAGCGTTCTTTGTCGTTTCGCACAACATTCGGATTGTCAAGATCCCGCGCGTCGACAACGATATGGCGAACGCCTGCCGCTCTTGCCGCGTCCCGCGCATCGGCCAGCTCCTCCGCCGCCAAAAATTCCGAACGCGCCGTGACGGCGACGGCTTTGTCGCCAAGAACCAATCCCGCCGCTTTCGTCAACGTGGCGCTGTCCACGCCGCCCGATAACGCCACCACGAGGCTACCGCAAGTTTTCAGACGTTCGAGCAGCTTCTCCGTTTTTCGTTCCATTTTCTCTCCTCTTCGCATTTCAAGATTCGCTGTTTTCCCTTTCGAGATTGACGTGCGTTTTTCCTGCAACTATGCTATACTGCGAGATAAGTCTCATCATTGTTTTAAGGAGTTTGTAATGTCTATTTTCTTTCCCCTCGCGGCGGCGTTCCTATTGATCCTCCTGCTGCTCCGAAAGCATGTCCCCATCGGGCCGTGCATGTTGGCGGGCGGGCTTTTGCTTTGGATCACACAATCCGGCGAACCGACGGCGCTTTTTGTCGCCGCAAAACAAACGCTTTCCCTGTCGCGCACCTACGATATTATCCTGGCGCTGTATTTCGTCATGGCCCTCGAGATCGAGCTCCGCACGAGCGGCACGCTGTCCGGCATGGTAAACGCGCTCCGTCGCGTCTTTTCCAGCGCGAAAGCGCTGCTGGCGCTGATGCCCGCATTCCTCGGGCTGTTGCCGTCACTGGGCGGCGCACGCTTTTCCGCGCCGATCGTAGATGAGCTTTCCGACGAACTCTCCATTTCCCAAGAGCATAAATCAGCTATCAATTTTTGGTTCCGTCACATTTTCGAGTTTTCCAGCCCGATCATTCCCGGTATGATAATGGCCTGCAATATCGCGGGCGTCCCGTTCAGTGAATTCTTGAAGCACCTGAGCTGGCTGACGATCTTGGCCTTTTCCGTGGGCTGGTTGATCCTGATCCGCCCGCTCCGGGTACCTGCGGAGCCGAAACCGCAGACGGACAGCAAGCGAAAAAAGCACGAAACGGGCGACCTGATCCTTGCACTTACCCCTGTAGTTTCCACGTTTTTGCTGGTGGTCTTTCTCGATATGAACGCGTCGTTGGCCATGGGCGCGGTGACGTTTCTCTTGTTTTTCGTGCTGCGCGCCACGAGCCGCTTCGTCAGCGTGCGGGATACGGTGGTCGGCGCACTGGATTCGAAAATGCTTGGGAACGTGCTTTGTATCCTCTATTTCATCCAAATCTTGACGGTCACCGGAGTACTTCCGAAGATTGTCGCAGCGTTCCAATCGTCGCCGCTTCCCGTTCCTGTGATTATCGCCTGCGTATCTTTCATCATCGGTCTCCTGACAGGCATGTCGCAAGGTCACGTCGCTATCGTCATGCCGATTGTCGCGGCGATGGGGACGGGCAATCTCGACCTCGCAGGCATCGCGATGGCGTTCGGCGTTGCCGGACAAATGCTGACGCCGACGCACATGTGCCTCGTGGTCACGGTGGATTATTTCCGCGCGAATTTCTTCGGAACCTTGCGCCCGATCCTCTTGGGCGAAATCGTCCTGCTGACGATTTTCAGCGCATATACATGGTTCACAATGGCCGCATAATACTAATCTCAGGCAAACTCTTAAATAATATTTTGAACGGAGATACGCCTGCTGCGCAGGCTGCATTTGCGCCTATGGCGCAAATGACGTCTCATAAATCACTGCCCTGCGTCCGCACGATCCGCCAACAGGCGGACGGCGGCCGACGCACCGATACGTTCACAGCCCTGCGCAAGATACGCTTCCATATCCTCGACCGTACGAATGCCGCCCGCCGCTTTCATGCGCACCCCCGCGCCGATATGCGCACGGAACAAATCGATATCCTCATGCGTCGCGCCGCTTTTGCCGAATCCGGTCGACGTCTTGATGAAATCCGCGCCGCCCTCGGTCACGCACCGACAGGCGGCGATTTTTTCTTCCGTCGTCAAGTCGCAGGCCTCGACGATAATTTTCAAAATACGGTTTCCCGCAATCTCTTTCAGCACGGCAATCTCCTTCGTGATTTTCGCAAGGTCGCCGTTTTTCATGTCGATACGGTTCATCACCGCGTCGAGCTCGTCCGCCCCGTCCGCGACAGCTTCCCGCGCGGCGGCGCATTTCGCAGCCGTCGTATCGTAGCCGAGAGGAAAGCCGATGACCGTGCAAATCGCCAACTTCTCTCCGTATGTTTGCCGAAGCCGCGCGATATACGCAGGCGGCACGCAGACAGAAGCCGTACGATAGCGAACCGCCTCGTCTGCCAGTATGCGCATTTCCTCCCATGACGCAGTGGGCGCAAGCAACGTATGATCGACATGCGCAAGTATTTCTGACGCTTTCATATCATGTCTCCTTTGATAAAATATTTCCTTTTAATTTTTCTTTATCATCATAAAGGAGCCGGCCACAAACCGCAAGGGAAAAATGTACTTTGCTCTGACTCTTTTTTCTGATAAAATTAAACTGATAATTTTGTTTGTTTTTGTTTCTTTCATTATAATTCCGCGTCGAAAAGAGTGACTGCTCATGGAAAATCCGAACGAAACAAAACTGGACGAAACGGGACTTTCCCGCTATCTTTCCCCTGTCGCCGTCTGGGCGCTGTCTTTCGGCTGTGCTGTGGGTTGGGGTGCTTTCGTCATGCCGGGCACGGCATTCCTGCCGATTGCCGGACCGATTGGCACGACGATCGGAATGCTGATCGGCTCTCTTGTCATGCTCGTCATCGGTTGGAATTACATCGCGATGATGAAGAAATATCCGGATGCAGGCGGCACGTTTTCCTATACGAAGCATCTCTTCGGCTACGACCACGGATTTTTCAGCGCATGGTTCCTTGCGCTGACTTACATTGCAATTCTTTGGGCGAACGCCACCGCGCTGGCGCTGATCGTGCGAAACTTGTTCGGCAACATGTTCCAGTTCGGATTTCATTACAGCGTCGCGGGATACGACGTCTGGCTCGGCGAGATTTTGCTGTCCGACGCCGCCATCGTCTTGTTCGGCGTGCTGGTGATTGGCGGCAAGCGCCTCGCCGCGTATACGCAGACGCTTTTTGCGTTTCTCCTGCTCGGCGGCATCCTGATTGTCTTCGGCGCGGCGCTCGCCGCCCATGAGCATTTATTCGCCGCTTTCGACCCGCCCTTTTCCGTCGGGCAGTCGGTTCCGCTCCAGATTTTCCACGTCGCGGCGCTCGCCCCATGGGCATTCATCGGCTTCGAGTCGATTTCCCATTCCGCGACCGGCTTCGATTTTTCTCCGAAAAAAATTCCCATATTGATGGGAATTTCCATTATCAGCAGCTTTCTCGCCTATACGTTTTTGACGCTTTTGGCCGTCACCGAACTTCCGGAAGGCTGCCTGACTTGGCGCAGTTATGTTGCATCGCTGGCAAGCGGCATGAGCGGCCTCGCAGGTTTGCCGACTTTTTACGCCGCCCATGGAGCGATGGGGACTGCGGGCGTCGCGATCCTCGGCGTCGCAGTGCTTGGCGGCGTCGTCACCGGCCTGATTGGAATGTACGTTGCGGCAAGCCGCCTGATTTACACCATGGCAGCGGAAGGCATTCTGCCTCGTTGGTTTGCCGTATTGACCGGAGATCGCACGCCGAAAAACGCCATTTTCTTTATCATGGCCGTTTCGCTGATTATCCCGCTTTTCGGTCGTACGGCGACGGGCTGGATTGTCGATGTGACGACCGTGGGCGCGACGATCGCGTACTGTTATACCTCAGCGGCGGCTTACGCTTCCGCGAAAGAAGACGGAAACCGCATCACGAAAGCGACCGGCCTCTTGGGTATGCTTTTCGCAGCGCTGTTCAGTCTGTTCCTGATCGTGCCGGAACTTTGGAACATGAACACCCTGGCTGCCGAAAGCTATATCATTCTCGCTCTCTGGAGTATTCTCGGCTTTGTGGTGTTCCGTCTCTTGTTCAACCACGACCACTGTCACCGCTTCGGTCAATCCACTGTCTCATGGATCACGCTTCTCTTTTTGATCTTGATTTCCTCCACGATGTGGATCAAGCAGTCTACCCACGACATGATGACGGACGTGGTCGGCGACGTCAACGAATTCTATACGCGGGAGATGGAAAGCCAAGGGCTGAAGCGCTCCCGCAGCCGCAGAGATTACGAAGAACAATACTTGTTCGAGAAAATGGTCGACGTGCAGACCGAACTTCTCAAAAACACGACGCTTCAACTGCTCCTGATTTCTTTCAGCCTCGCGATCATGTTCAACATTTACTCGATCATGCGGCAACGGGAGCAACAAGCGGAGTATGAACGCATACAGGCAGAGGAAAACAGCAAGGCAAAATCCACTTTCCTCTCGAACATGTCCCACGACATACGCACGCCAATGAACGCCATCATAGGCTACATCGAACTGGCGAAGCGGCTGCGCGCCCAGTGCGACGACTGCGAGATTTGTCCGGCCGGGCACTGCGACAAGAACGTACCTGAAAAGACGGAGGAATTCCTGGAGAAAATCGACGCATCCAGCAAGCACCTCCTTGCGCTGATCAACGACATTCTCGAAATGAGCCGTATCGAGAGCGGCAAGATGGAGCTGGAATACGCGCCGGACGATCTCGTGCGGGTTGTCGACGATGTCTGGGATATGTTTGCGCCCCAGATGGAAGCGAAGGGCATCGAATTCGTCGTGGACACGTCTTCCGTCGAACACCGCTATGTTCATTTCGACAAGAACCGGCTGAACCGCGTGCTCTTGAATCTTCTCTCCAACGCTTACAAATTCACGCCGGCAGGCGGCAAAATCTCTGTAAAGCTGGCAGAAACGGATTCCGCGTTCGGGGACGCTACGTTCAAACTTCACGTGAAAGACAGCGGCATCGGCATGACAAAAGAATTTGCGGCAACGGTTTTCGAGGCGTTCACGCAGGAACGCACATCGACCGCCAGCGGCATTCAAGGCACCGGACTCGGCATGTCAATCACGAAAAACATCATCGACATGATGGGCGGCACGATTGATGTGGAAACGGCGCCAGACAAAGGAACGGAATTTATCATTTCTTTCCGTCTGCGAATCGCGGCAGAGCTTGCCGAAACGGAAGCGCAGAAAGCAACCGCCCCGCAGGAAACCCCAGCCGACGGCGAAACGACCGTCTTCACAGGGAAAAAGCTGCTCTTGGCAGACGATCTCGACGTCAACCGCGAAATCGCAAAAATGCTCCTGATGGGCGCAGGTTTCGAAGTCGATACGGCAGTCAACGGCAAAGAAGCCGTCGACATGATTGCCGCATCGCCCCCCGATGCATACAGCGCGATACTGATGGATATCCAGATGCCGATCATGAACGGCTACGAGGCCACGAAAGCCATCCGAGCGCTCCCCGACGGGCGGGGCCGCATCCCGATTCTCGCGATGACGGCCAGCGCCTTCAGCGAGGACGTGGCAAAAGCAAAATCCACCGGCATGGACGGTCATATCGCGAAGCCCATCGACATACCGCAAATGATGCGAACTCTGGCGGAGGTTATAAAAAAATAACAGTGAACTACGAGGAAAGGGACGTGGAAGCATGAGCGAAAAAATTCTGCCCGCCGTGACGGACGGGAACAAAGCGGAGACGACGCTCGAGGCGCTGCAGCGCATGGCCGCGAAGATGCCGGGAGGCTTCTTCATTTACCGCGCCGACGGCGACGAAGCAATTCTTTACATCAACGACGTAATGCTGGACATTTTCGGCTGCAAAACAGAAGAGGAATTCCGCGAACTGACAGGCGGCACCTTTGTGGGGCTCGTCCACCCCGCCGACCTTGAAAACGTCGAGGCATCGATTCTTCAACAAGTCGCGAAAAACGCAAAGCGGCTCGACTATGTAAAATACCGCATCAAACGCAAGGACGGCGAAATCCGCTGGGTAGACGACTATGGCCGCCGCGTTCACACGGAAGAGGGCGGCGACGTCTTCTACGTCTTTATCCGCGACGTCACCGAAGAACTCGCGGCACAGGAAGAAAGCCTGCGCCGCGCGCAAGTCATCGAAGGCCTTTCCATCGGCTATTCGTCGATTTTCCTTTTGAATTTCGTCTCGGGCAGTATGCGCCCATATCTGCAGGAAAACGGCGTCTTCCTTGAAATCGCCGAAAGCCTCTCGGGCGGCGATGAACAATTCGCGGACTATCATCGCGTGCTCGCAGAGTACGGGCAACGATATGTGCTGCCGGAGGACCAAGCGTTTTTCCAGCGGCAGACAGATGAATCACACATTCGCGAACGGCTCGCCGACGCCCCTGCCTACACGGTGACATATCGCTGCGTCGGTGACGGGAAAGCGCCCGTCTATATGGAAATGTCCGTCGTCCGCGTCAAGGACAGCGAGATTTCCGGCGCCGTCTTGGGATTCCGCGACGTGACGGAGCGGATTGCCCGCGTTCAGCGGGAACTGTCGGAAAAAATGGAAATGGAAATGGAGCTGGAACGTGAGAAGCGATCCAACGAAATCAAGTCCTCGTTCCTGTTCAGCATATCTCACGACATCCGCACGCCAATGAACGCCATCACGGGCTTCACGGCTCTCGCCAAAAGCCACATGGACGATCCGAAACTCCTGGAGGAATTCCTCGACAACATCGAGGACGCCAGCGGGCATCTTCTGTCACTCATTGACAACCTTCTCGAAATGAGCAGCCTGTCCCAGGAAAAATTCACGCTGGACGAGCTGCCCGCCAGCCTCGACGACGAAGTGGCGGCCGTCATCGACATGTTCCGCCCGCAAGCGAACGAAAAGAACATCGAACTCAAAGCGGACGTAAATCTTCCGCCTACCGACGTACTTCTCGATACGGTGCGATTCCGTCGCCTGATGAGCAATCTCGTGGACAACGCGGTGAAATTCACGCCGGAGGGCGGTCACGTCACAGTTTCCGTACGGCGGAAATTCGCCTCGGGCTCCGGCTACGCGCGCTACGAGATTTCCGTCGCCGACGACGGCGTAGGCATGGCGGAAGGATTTTTGCGGCGCGTCGGCAAAGTCTTCGAGCGCGAGAAAAATTCGACGGAATCCGGCTATATCGGCACGGGGCTCGGCCTCGCCATCACGAAGAAGATTCTCGACCTGATGGGCGGTTCCATCGTGGTCCAGAGCGAAAAAGGCAAAGGCTCGACCTTCATCATTTCCTTGGCCATGAAGCAGGTAGGCGCGGCACGGAAACGCCTTGCGCCCACCGCCGAGCAGAGCGATCTGAAAGCAGACGGCGCATATCGCCTGCTTCTGGCAGAGGACATGGGTGTCAATCGTCTGATTGCGGAAACGATGCTGAAAGATTCAGGGTTCGACGTCGATTCGGTTCCGGACGGCTGCGACGCAGTGGACGCCATCGACTGCCACCCCGAGCATTACTATGACGCGGTGCTGATGGACATTCAGATGCCCGTGATGAACGGCTATGAGGCAACGCACCGTATTCGCGCCATGAATCGCAAAGACGTAAAAACTCTGCCCATCATTGCGCTGAGCGCCAACGCCCGCGAGCAGGACAAGCAGGCGAGCCTCGAAAGCGGCATGAACGCACATGTAGCAAAACCTTTCGACCTTGCGTTGTTAATCGACACGCTCAATGAACAAATCGCAGCGGCGAAAATCGCCAAATGACAAAGGACAAAAAAACCGCGGAAGCAAAGCTTCCGCGGTTTTTTGTCCTAATACGAATTATTCTTCCTGCGCGCCCGGCTGAATCAGGCCGTAGTTGCCGTCCGCGCGGCGATAGACGACGCTGATTTCCTCCGTCTTCGAGTCACGGAAAACATAGAAATCATGGTTGACCATGTTCATCTGCATGATCGCTTCCTGCTCGTCCATCGGCTTGATGGAGAAATGCTTAGTGCGAACAATAGTGTATTCGCCAGTATCCTCTTTCTCCCCCGCGCGAACCTGCGCGGCTTTGCTCTCCTCCGCAGCCAGCTCCGCCTTGAAGCCGCCCTCGCGGAAGCGGCGCTGGAGCTTCGTCTTGTGTTTGTGAATCTGCCGCTCAAGCTTCTCCACCACAAGGTCGATCGACGTGTACATATCCATCGTCGCTTCCTCGCCGCGAAGCATTACGCCCTTGTCGATAGGCACCGTAACCTCGACGGTATGACGTCCCTTAGAGACGGTCAAAAGCACCGTGATTTCCCCAACTTTGTCAAAGTACTTCGCAATTTTCCCGACGCGTTTCTCGACGTAGTCCTTCAGCGCCGGCGTAACCTCCATATTTCTTCCTCTCACTGTGAATGTAGCCATGAAATACATCCTCCTTTTCCTCGGGATACTGTATATATTATTTCTGCATTTCGGCTGAAAATCCTTCTTTTTTTGAAAAAACCACGGAATAAGAAAAGCAGACGCCTGCCGAGGGATTCTTCCGTCAGGCTCATTTCACCCAGAAGCCGCGTTTCTCCGCTTCCTCGCAATAAGCGTCGTAAAGCGCCAGCGTCGGCCCGTGGTGCTCGCGGATATAAGCGAGCTGCTTCTCCTTGTCTTCCTCCGGTCCCTCGAGATAAGCGTGTCCTGCCATCTCAAGCGCTTTCGCCTCTTCCGAGAGCTTCGTGCCGCCGACGGAAAGCGCGGTGGACTTCAGCGCGTGAACAAACGTCGTATAATCTTCCCAATTCCCGGCATCGAAGGAAGATCGGATTTTCTCGACCGTTTCTTCCCTGCGCTCGCAGAACATCTTGACAAATTCCTTGAACATCTCTTCCATGTCGCCGCAATACTGGAGTCCCAGCGCCTTGTCGATCTCCGTGCCTCCGGGATCGTCCGTCAGTGCCGCCGCGTTTTCTGCCGTTTCGCTTTCCGGTTTCTCCGCTGTCGTCTCAGTGGAAACGTCAGCCTCCGGCTTCGCTTCTGGCGGCGCTTCTTCCGCCGACAGGATCTTGCTCGCGGGCAGATAATCCTGGATCATGCGCTCCAAGAGCTTGCTGTTGATAGGCTTCGACAAGTAATCCGTGAAACCTTTTTCAAGGAACATTTCCCGCGCGCCCGCAATCGCGTTGGCGGTCAGCGCGATAAACGGAACGCCGTGACACTTGCTTTCCTTCATCGCTTTCGCCCGCGTCAGCGTTTCGACGCCGTCCATTTCCGGCATCATGTGATCGAGGAATACAATATCGAATCGCTGCTTGGCAATCTTTTCGAGACATTCCTTGCCGCTCTTCGCCATTGCGACCTTGATCTTCGTCGCTTTCAGAAGGCTCTCGAACACAAACAGATTCATACTGTTGTCGTCGACGACAAGCACGTCTGCCTCCGGAGCGATGAAGCTCTCACGGTAAGCCTGCTCGCCCTTGATGAACGCCTCGACACGCTGCTCGAAGTCGCCGATGGGCGCGGGGTCGTCAACGCGCTGCGGCAGCGTGACGGTGAAGGTCGAGCCTTCGCCGTAAGTACTTTCGACGTCGATTTTTCCGTTCATCATCTCGACGAGACGCAGCGTAATGGAAAGACCGAGGCCCGTGCCTTCGACGTTGCGGTTCTTCTCCACGTCGAGCCGCTGGAATTTCGAGAACAGCTTGCCTTTATCCTCTTCCTTGATGCCGAGGCCCGTATCAATAGACGCGACGCGGAGCAGGATGCCGTCGTCCGTCTTTTCGCCGCGCACGTCGAAAGTCACGCTGCCCTCAGGCGTATATTTGACCGCATTGTTCAGGATATTCACGATGACCTGACGAATGCGGACCTCGTCGCCGATCAGGCTGTCCGGGATTGACTCGTCCACTTTGATATAGAACTCGAGGCCCTTCTGCTCCGCCTTGTAGCGAATCATATTCACGACGTCGTTCAAAAGGGAGCTGAGCTGATATGTGGTCTCGACGATTTCCATCTTGCCCGACTCGATCTTCGAGAAATCGAGAATGTCGTTGATCAATGAAAGCAGCGTCTCGCTGGCGCTCTTGATATTCCACGAATATTTCCGGATCTGCTCGTCGTTCGCTTCGCGCCGGATCATTTCGTTCATACCCAGCACCGCGTTGATCGGCGTTCGGATTTCGTGGCTCATGTTCGCGAGGAACGCGCTCTTCGCCTGATTCGCGCGCTCCGCCTCTTCCTTAGCCTCTTTCAGCTCCTTGCTCTCCTCCGCCGCCAAAGCCGCCGTGAACGAATAGAGCGTGAACACGCTGAACAGGAGAATCAGCAGGCCGAAAACCCAAAGGACGAGAAGATGGATCTTGGAAAGCCCGTCGGAGAAGAACTCCCGGTCCGCATAGCCGACGAGCATGAAATTCCAATTCTGCACCTCGGCGGCGCAGGGGAAATATTCTCCGCCCAACGCCCCCGTCGTGAGCGCTTCGTTTCCGTTCTTGTCCACACCCGGCATCAGGCGGTCAAGCTCGAGCAAGGTCTGCTCGTCTTCCTTGTAAAAAATCCCGGAGTCGGCTTTCCCGCCATAGTCGGCAACGACGCGCCCCGTGTCGCGCTCGCAGAGGAAAATGCGCCCCATGCCGGCGCGGGAGCCCAGCGGGAAACGCTCGGCCACCGTCTCGCTGCGATAAAACTTATAAAGCACATAACGGATATTTTCGCCCTTCAGCACCGGTACGGTTACCAGCACGCCTTGTCCCGCGTAGTTGCGGATCGAGCGCGCCCCCCGGAAGCTGTAGCCGATTTGCTCGCTGGTCTCCTTGCGCATCGGCATGCCCGCAACGACCTTGCCTCCGTACTCGACGAGCCCGATGGTCGCCGATGGGTCGCGGGCCGCCAGCGCGTCGAGGAACGCCGTCGGGCGCAAATTTTCCCGCATGAAGAGATCTCCCGCGTCTTCCAACTCCCGCGCCACGCTGTCCAGCTGCAGCGTCAAATCGTTGGCCGCATCCTGCGTCTTGTCCCGCACGAAATGCGTCGCCTCGAAGTCGATCAGCACGTTCATCTTCCAATGTACGAGCAGTCCGATGCTGGCAATGATGAACACGAACACGGCAAACGACAGCACAAGCCGAGCGGCGAAACTGAATAGGTTCTTTCCCGTGCTGCTTTCGTTATTCAACCTGCTCGACCCCCTTTACCAACTAGTTCATGCGAACCCGCAAATATTCGTTGCTGAGGATTTCCTTTTCGTCGCACCGTTTCACGCCGTTGTTGTCGTAAATCTCCCCACCGTAAATCAAATGCTCGCCCTTCGCCCGATCCCGGACCGAACGTGCGATGGCCTCCCGGGCCCGCGGCGACACCCATTCGCTGAGCGGCGCGACGGACACGATATGATCGAGGAAGCCCTGCCAAAGATAATTGTTCACGTTCGCCATACGCCCCGTACGAACATGCCTGCTCAAAAGATTATGGTAGACCGTCCGCCAGTCCGACTGCACGGCAGTCAGGCAATGCTTGTGCTCCGGGTGCGGCTCGTGAGCGTCGATGTAGTCGATGCCCTCCCGTTCTGCGGCGTCCGCCACCGTGCGCCCGTCCTGCTGATAGGAAAGCACATCCACGTTCTCCATCGCCAGGGATTCCACCGCCGCGCGCTCCCGATCCGGCGTGTTCCAATCGCCGGTCCACGCCACCTTGATATTCGCCGCCGGATTCGCACGCTTTACGCCAATGGCAAAAGCGTTCAATCCGCGATTGACCTCCACGCAGGAAAAAGGCGCGACATAACCGACGACGCCCGTCTCCGTCTGGTAACCGGCGATCAGCCCCGCAAGGTACTGCACCTCGAAAAGCCGCGTCGAACACGACAACATATTTTCCTCGGAAAACTCCGTCGTCTGCAAAATAAATTCGATTTTCGGATATTGCCTGAGAAGTTCCCGCAGCTCCGGCGGATAGCGATGCCAAGTGATGACGACACGCTGGACGCCTTGCTTCTCAAAGCTCTTAAGAATCTTTTGGTAATCGCCGATGGAACGAAGCGCATTCTCCTTGACGATTACGTCCATCCCCAGCTCTTTTGCGGCGTCGCGCAATCCCTCGTACTGGACTTTGTTCCATCCGTCTTCATCCTTTGCGCCGCGCATAATCATACCGACTTTTTGACGCGGCATTTTCGGCGCTGTATGGAACTCCGCCACCGAAACGACGATGCAGAGAAGAATCAGGCAGGCCAGCCCCATGATGAAATGACGCTGACGGGTTTCCAGTCGTTTCTCTTCCGACAGCTTCACGGCGCCTCCCCCTTCCCGCCTTGCGCCTTGTCGACGCGGTTCGCCACGATGACGAAGGGCGCGTAAATGAACACGTCAAGAATGAGCACAACCATATGCAGTACGCCGCCCATCATCGATCCCGTACTTATTATGCCTTGCAAAATCGGCGGCATCGTGAGCGCCGTAAAAAACTTGAACACCGGCACGATCCCCCAGGAAATCGCAGCCCAGATTACTACAGTATTCGCCAGCGGCGCAACGATGAAAGGCAACAAAAGGGACGGATTCAACACAACCGGCAGACAAAAAAGAAAAGGAAGCGCGATATTGAACAAAAGAAACGGCAGCATGAACCAAGTCATGCGACGCCAGCGCTTATTCCGGGAAAACACGATGACCGCCAGCGCCAGCGCCAGCACGTGATCGTCCACTAAGCGCAGGAATTCGCTGGTGAACACGAACCCGTGGTTCATATTGTCGCCCGACATGAATATCGTCGCCGACGCCGACGCGTGGTTTGCGAGCTGCGCAGGCAAATACGCAAACTCGTAGACGAATTCCCAAAACCCGTCCCCGAACAGACCGCACCACCAAACGAACCAGACAGCCGCCTCATAGACGAGAGTAAAAGAAAGCGTCTGCGAAGCGGGACGAAGCGTCGTCTGGATAAAATAGTCGACCTCCGCGTAATAAGATACAAAGAACCGCGTGACCGCGATGCAGAACAGCAAAAACAAGACAAGGGTCATGCCCGCCGGAATACAACGCTCCAACGGCTTCGCCACACGCTCGGGAAGCGTCTCCGGAACGTCCAGTCGGAGACGCGGG